>JAICHS010000371.1 GCA_025924775.1 Rhodanobacteraceae bacterium | reverse complement strand
GGCGTTTACGCCAACCACGCCAGCGCCAACGAATTGGTGGCCAAGGCGAAGCGACAGGGTTTCACCGCGCTGGCCACGCCGGAAACCTACCAGGGCAAGCAGGTGCTGCGGGTGCGCGTGGGCCCGTTTCACGGCCGTGCCGAAGCCGAGGCCGCGCGCCTGAAGCTGAAGGACGTCGAAAAGGTTTCCATGACGGTCGATGCCGTGACCACCAACCAGGCCGGCGACGCGCCGGCATCGGCCATCGCCGCCAGCCAGCCGGGTGGCTGGGCGGTGCAGCTGGCTGCGTACAGTGACGAGGTGTCGGCCAACCAGTTGCGCGACCGTTTGCGCGGGCAGGGCATCGACGGCTACGTCGACAGCGTCAGCACCACGCAAGGCAAGCTGTGGCGCGTGCGCGCCGGCCCATTCGCATCGCGCAGCGTGGCCGCGTCCACGCGCGACCAGATTACGCAGAAACTCAAGCTGAAAGGCAACATCGTCACGACACAATAGTGCGATCGTCCCTGATCGCTGTATCGACGGGCGTTCCGCGATTTTCATGATGTCGCGTTTCCCGACTCCACCCCGGCCATCCATGGCCCGACTTTGGAGAAAGCAGTGCGATCGCCCGTGATAGCTGTTCGTCAATGCTTCGTGCGTAGCAGCTGTCGTGGGAAGTCAGGCCAAGGATGGCCGTTCCGGTGATCGCTGGCGCGAAAGGTTCCCACCCATCAATCCGCTGCCTAATGCGGCGATCAGGGACGATCGCACAGATATGAACGTCGCCGACGTTGTCATTCTTGGCATCCTGCTGGTGTCGGTGCTGGTCGGCCTGCTGCGGGGCCTGGTCGGCGAAGTGCTGTCGCTGGTGCGCTGGGTGGCGGCGTTCTGGGTCGCGTCGGTGTTCGGCGGACAGGTGGGGCAGCTCTACGGCACTTGGCTGCACGAGCCGGAGGCCCGCATCGTGGCGGGGTCTGTCACCTGCTTCATCGGCGTGCTGGTGATTGGCGGAATTGCCGCGTGGGCGATGCGCCGGGTCCTGGCGTTCAGTGGTCTGCGTATCGGGGACAGCTTCCTCGGCATGCTGTTCGGCCTGGCGCGCGGGCTGCTGCTGGTGACCTTCGTGGTGCTGATGCTGGGCTTCACGTCGGTGCCGCGCGAAGCCGCGTGGTGGCGCCAATCGGCGCTGTTGCCCGCATTCGCCAACGGCGCCGTCTGGTTGGCCGGGGCGCTGCCGCCCGAGGTCTCCCACTACCTGGAAATCGGCGGCAAAGCCTTGCCCGCGCTGTCGCAAGTCCCCATATCGACGGCGAAGCAGACCGCCCGGCGGTTGGCCAACCCGGCCCTCTCGGGGTCTGCTCCTGCGGCAGCGGCGACGTCCGGATCGACCGGCGGGCACGATCCGTAACGCGTCGATGTGGGACAATATCGCCTGCGGGACGTGGATGCATCCCGCGGGTTCAGCCCCTCGGGCAGAGGGGTACCCGGCGTGGCGGTTGGCGCCGGGGCAGGTCGTGGTGGCACGGCCTGGCGGCGGCACAACGCAACGTCCGGGCTTAATCGAGGCTCAAGTTCCCATGTGTGGAATCATCGGCATCGTCGGCAAGACTGAAGTCGCCACCGCGTTGTACGACGCGCTGACGGTACTGCAACACCGCGGGCAGGACGCCGCGGGCATCGCGTCCTACGACGGCCGCAAGTTGCACATGGTGCGCGGACCGGGCCTGGTGCGCGACGTGTTCCACACGCGCGACATGCAGGAACTCAAGGGGCACTGCGGCATCGGCCACTGCCGTTACCCCACCGCCGGCGCCGAGGATTCCGAGGAAGCCCAGCCGTTCTACGTCAACTCGCCTTACGGCATCGCGTTCGCGCACAACGGCAACCTGATCAACACCGAGCAGCTGCGGCGCGAGATGTTCGAAAACGACCGCCGCCACATCAACACCGATTCCGATTCGGAAATCCTGCTGAATATCCTGGCGCACGAACTGCAGATCCAGGATCGCCATTCGCTGACCGACGACGAGCTGTTCAAGGCGGTCGCGGCGCTGCACGCGCGCGCCAAGGGCGGCTACGCCTGCGTCGCGTTGATCCTGGGCTACGGACTGTTGGCCTTCCGCGATCCGCACGGCATCCGCCCGCTGGTGCTGGGCGAGCGCGAAACGCCGGAGGGCAAGGAATACGCGTTCGCGTCCGAATCGGTCGCGTTCGACATCCTGGGCTACAAGCGCATCCGCGACGTGGCGCCGGGCGAAGCCGTGTTCGTAACCTTCGACGGCAAGCTGTCGGCGCGGCGTTGCGCCGAAGGCGCGGTGCACGCGCCGTGCATCTTCGAATACGTGTACCTCGCGCGGCCCGATTCCATGATCGAGGACGTGTCGGTGTACAAGGCGCGCCTGCGCATGGGCGAAAAGCTTGCAGCCAAGATCCTGCGCGTACGCCCTGACCACGACATCGACGCAGTAATCCCGATTCCCGACACCTCGCG
>JAICHS010000370.1 GCA_025924775.1 Rhodanobacteraceae bacterium | reverse complement strand
GTACTCGAGTTCCCCGCCCAGGGGTACGCCGTGCGCCAGCCGGGTCGCGCGCACGCCCGCCGCATGTGCCAGCTGGCCCAGCCAATGCGCCGTGGCTTCGCCCTCGACCGTCGGGTTGGTCGCGATGACCAGTTCGCGCACATCCCCTTCTTGCAGCTTGCGGATTAATAGTTCGGCGCCCAGCTCGGCGGGGCCCATGCCGTCCAGCGGCGACAGGCGGCCCATCAGCACGAAGTAGCGCCCCCGATAGCCGGTGGCCTGCTCGATCGCCAGCAGGTCGGCGGGCGTCTCAACCACGCACAACAGCGACGCGTCACGCGTCGCGTTGGCGCAGATCGCGCACTCGTCGGCCTCGCTGAAATTGCGGCACGACTTGCAGTGCCCGATGCGTTGCATCGCCTCGCGCAGTGCGTCGGCCAGCCGGGTGCCACCGTCGCGGTCGCGCTCCAGCAGGTGGAACGCCATGCGTTGCGCGCTGCGTGCGCCCACGCCCGGCAGGCAGCGCAGGGCTTCGATCAGGGCAGCGAGAAGGTTTGTTTGGTCGGCCATGGCAGAGTCGGGGGTGAAGAAACGGGTGTCAGAAACAGGGGTCAGAGTCACTTTTCCAACGGTTATTCGCCTGCGCGAACCAGTTTCGGAAAAGTGACTCTGACCCCTGTTTCTCGGTTTTGGCCCCGCTTCAAAACGGCAGCTTGAAACCCGGCGGCAGGTTCATCCCCGCCCCCAGGCCGCCCAGCTTTTGCTGGCTGGCCTCCGCCACCTTGTTGACCGCATCGTTTACCGCGGCGGTCACCATGTCTTCGGCCATCTCGGGATCGTCCGCCATCAACTTGCGGTCGATGCGCACGCGGCGCACCTCGTGGCGCCCGGTCATGGTGACTTCCACCATGCCGCCGCCGGCGCTGCCGGTCACTTCGAGTTTCGCGATCTCCGCCTGCGCACGCTTCAGGTCTTCCTGCATGCGCTGCGCCTGCTCCATCAATTGTCCAAGTTGGCCTTTCATGCTTGCCTGTCCGCGGGTCGAATGCTTTCGGGAATGATTTCGGCGCCCAGCTGGCGTTGCAAGTCCTGGACAACCGGGTCCGCCGCGAGCGCCCGCGCGGCTTCCGCCTGCCGGTCCAGGCGCGCCTTGGCGGCACGCGTCGCCGGCGTTTCCGCAACGGCTTCCTGGACGACCCGCACGCGCAACGTGCGTCCGCTCGCGGCACCAAGTTTTTCCTGCAACTGCCGGCACAGCCCATCGTTGCAGAAAACCATGTGTTCGTGCTTCAGGGCCAGCGTCAGCACGCCGCCTTCCAGCGACTTCGGCACCGCATGCCGCGCAAGTTGCCCGGCCGGACCAACCAGCCCGGCGGACTGGATCCAGGCTTCCCATCCCGCCAGGTCGCTGATGTCGGGCACGATGACCTTCGTGGGCGCAGCCATCGGCGCCGCGGGTGGCGCCTGGGTGGGACGACCGGCCGTACGCGCAGCCGGGGCCTGAGTCGGCGCTGCCGCAACCACTCCGCTTGAACCCACGGCGGCGGTCGCGGCACGCTCCGGCGTGTGGGTCGTCGCCGAAACGTTCGGACCCGTACCGGACGCGTCGCCCCGGAATGCCAGCATCCTCAGCAACGTCATCTCGAACCCGGAGCGCACGTCGGGCGCCAACGGCAAATCGCGCCGCCCGTTCAACGCAAACTGGTACCACACCTGCACGTCCGCTGGATCCACCTTTCCCGCCAAGGCATCCAGCGCTTCACGTTCGGTCTCGGCGCCCTCGAACGCCGGCACCAGCTGCCGCAACTGCACGCGATGCAGCGCGGTGGCCAGCTGTTCCAGCACCACCCCGAAATCGGGCGACAGGCTGGCGATTCGGTCCGCCTCGGCCAGCAGCGCGTTGCCGTCGCCCGCGGCGAGCGCCTGCAACAGGGTCCCGACCTCACCATCCTCGATCGTGCCCAGCATCGCGCGCACGTCGTCCGCTCGCAGCGTGCCGCCACCGTGCGCGATCGCCTGGTCCAGCAACGACAAACCATCGCGCAGCGAACCATCCGCGCCGCGCGCAAGCGCCGTGATCGCGCCCTCGTCAAAGTGGACGCCTTCCTTGCCGAGGATCATCCGCATCTGTCCGGCAATCTGTTCCGGCAGCAGGCGCTTCAGCCGGAACCTCAGGCAGCGCGACAGCACCGTCACCGGCAGCTTCTGCGGGTCGGTAGTGGCCAGCAGGAACTTCACGTGCTCAGGCGGTTCTTCCAGCGTCTTCAACAGCGCGTTGAAGGCGCTTTTCGAGAGCATGTGCACCTCGTCCACCAGGTACACCTTGTAGCGGCCCTGCGCCGGCGCGTATTGCGCGTTCTCGATCACTTCGCGCACGTCGTCCACGCCGGTGTTGCTGGCGGCGTCGATTTCGATCAGGTCCACGAAGCGCCCGGCATCGACCGCCTTGCAGATCGCGCACTCGCCGCACGGATGCGCGGACATGCCCTTCTCGCAGTTCAGCGATTT
>JAICHS010000369.1 GCA_025924775.1 Rhodanobacteraceae bacterium | reverse complement strand
TCAGGATCATCTTCGCCGTGCCGGGGCTGGTGCTGGCTTCGATATTCGTCACGCTGCCGTTCGTCGCGCGCGAACTGATTCCGCTGATGCAGGCGCAAGGCAGCGAAGACGAGGAAGCGGCGCGGGTGCTCGGTGCCAACGGCTGGCAGATGTTCTTCCGCGTGACGCTGCCCAACATCCGTTGGGCGTTGTTGTACGGCGTGCTGTTGTGCAACGCGCGCGCGATGGGTGAATTCGGCGCGGTGTCGGTGGTTTCCGGCCACATCCGCGGGCTGACCACCACGATGCCGCTGGAGGTGGAGATGCGCTACAACGAATACGACTATGCCGGCGCGTTCGCGGTGGCTTCGCTGCTGGCGTTGCTCGCGTTGCTGACGTTGGCGATCAAGACATTGCTCGAATGGCGCTACGGCGATGAACTCGCCGCGCACGCGCCGGGCGGCCGTTGAGGCGTACGCGCATGACGCTCGAACTTTCGCATCTCACCCGTCGCTTCACGGAGTGTCCGGCGCTGGATGATGTCTGCCTGGAAATTCCGCCCGGCGAATTCCTCGCGCTGCTCGGGCCGTCCGGTTCCGGCAAGACCACGCTGCTGCGTATCCTGGCCGGTCTGGATTACCCGGAGTCCGGCAGTGTGCGTCAGAACGGGCGCGACCTGCTGGCGATCGACGCACGCCGCCGCAAGGTGGGGCTGGTGTTCCAGCACTACGCCTTGTTCCGGCACCTGACCGTCGCCGACAACGTTGCATTCGGATTGCGCGTGCGGCCCTGGCGCACGCGTCCGAAGCGCGCCGACATCGCGGCGCGCGTCGAGCGCCTGCTGCAACGCGTGCAACTGCAGGACATGGCCACGCGCTATCCGGCGCAACTTTCCGGTGGCCAGCGTCAACGTGTCGCACTGGCGCGTGCCCTGGCGGTGGAGCCCGACCTGCTGCTGCTCGACGAACCGTTCGGCGCGCTCGATGCGCAGGTGCGGGTGAGCCTGCGCCGCTGGTTGCGCGAGCTGCACGATGAGTTCGGCCTGACCACGGTGTTCGTCACCCACGATCAGGAAGAGGCGCTGGAGCTGGCCGATAGCGTCGCTGTGATGAATCGTGGCCGCATCGAACAAGTCGGCAAGCCCGATGCGATCTATCAGAACCCTGCAACGCCGTTCGTCTGCGAGTTCATCGGCGCGGCGAACCGGATCGACCTGACACGCACGGATCACGGCATGACCGCGGCGGAATGGAACTTCGGTGAAGCGCCCTGGGGCGTGGAGGTCCAGTGTGCGCTGGCTTACGTGCGGCCGGAACACCTTGCGCTCGACGCATCGATGACCGCACCGGGTTGGCAGGCGCAATTACGCCACGTGTACCGCACCGGCAGCGTGGCGCACCTCGAACTGGACGCACCGATTCTGGGGCAACGCTTGGATGCACAAATCGCCAGTGAAGATCTGGTGCGTCTTGGCTTGAGCGCGGGCATGAGCCTGCGTGTCAGGCCGAAACGGGCTGCGGTGTTTCCGGTCCACGGCGAGTCCGCATCGCCGCCGCGCTGGATCTGGCAGGGAAAAAACAATGTCGCCGCGGCTGCGTGATCAACCGCGGCAACACCCCTCCTCATCCGGCACGGATCTTTTAATGCGATACCGATGCGGGCGATTCTTGCGAGCAACGCCGTCGCATTGACGCTGATCGCACTGCCGGCCGTCGCGCAGGACTACTCGCTCCCAGGTGACTGGTCTACGCACTACACGTTCGCGGACGACACCGACTTCGACGCCAAGGTGCTTTATCAATGCGCCGCTGCGCGGCTGCTTCCGCCCTACACGCGCTGGTGGGGACCCCAACAGGACTGGGCGGCGGCAACGGTTGCATACGCCCGCACCGGAAACGTGCCCATCCCCTTGACCTTCACCGGCACCGCGGAGAAGCGAAAGCCAGCGATCGGCAGCTGCCCGAGGCCGCACAGGTGTTCGACGATCGGGATGCCCGCTTCCAGCAGCGTCGTGTGCACCGGACGCTTGCCGTCGCCGGTGTCGTCGATGTTGAGCGAGTCGATGCCGACCAGCCGCGCCCCTTGGTCGCGCAGGTAGCCCGCCGCGTCCGCGGTGAGGAACGGATGCCCTTCGAAATACCGGTCGCTGCGCCAGTGCCGGTCCCAGCCGGTATGCACCAGCACGGCCCTGCCGCGGACGTCGAGTGGCAGGAACGCGCCGCGGTCGATTGCACGGCCCGCCATGCCCGTTACCCGCGCCACCACGCCGTCCAGCCCCGCGACTTCCTCGAGATCGAAACCGGCGACGTCCTTGCCGTCGGCGAAACGATGGTACGGGCTGTCGATATAGGTGCCGGTGTTGGCGACCATCGTCAGTTTGCCGATCTGGAACTCGGTACCCTCGGCATATTGCGCGCGCGATTGTTCGCGGCTCAGGTGATCGCACACGACCGGCGCCGGCAGCCCCTTGTACGTGATCATGCCGTCCTCGATCGTGTGGCTGAGGTCCACGTGGCGCGGGGCTGA
>JAICHS010000368.1 GCA_025924775.1 Rhodanobacteraceae bacterium | reverse complement strand
TGCTGATCGGCGGGTTCCTCGGCTGGCGTCGCCGCTATTCCTGAAAACAGCAGCCTCACATTGAACCCAGACAATCCCCGGCAACGGGGATTGTTTTTTTGGAGCTGGTTTGGACGGCGAGCGCGCAGAATGATGCGCCTCCCTGGACACTGCGACATCCGTCAGTGCGTGGCGTCGCCCACCGCGCACGTCTCCACCGTGCGCGGCTTGCATGCGAACGGCAACTGGTCGACCGGCTTGCCGGCCAGGGTGTTGGCGATCCACCTGTCGACAACTTCCTTCAGCACCGCCATCGGCAGGCTGCCCTGGCCCAGCACCACGTCGTCGAAATTCTTGAGGTTGTACTTGTCGCCCAGCTTCTGCTTCGCCTCGGCGCGCAGTTGCAGGATCGCCTGCTCGCCGATCATGTAGGACAGTGCCTGGCCCGGCCACACGATGTAGCGGTCCACTTCGGTCGCGATGTTCTGGTCGGCCAGCGCCGTGTTGTCCTGCATGTACTTCACGGCCTGCTCACGCGTCCAGCCGTCTTCGTGGATGCCGGTATCGACCACCAGCCGCACCGCGCGCCACATCTGGTAGTTGAGATAGCCATACATGGAATACGGATCCTTGTCGTACAGCCCCATCGGCTGGTCGCACAGGGTTTCCGAATACAGCGCCCAGCCCTCGCCGAAGGCGTTGTAGTACGCGTAACGGCGAAAGTTCGGCAGGTTGTCCAGTTCCTCGGCCACCGGAATCTGCAGGTTGTGGCCCGGCCGGCCTTCGTGGCAGGTCAGCACCTGGATGGAATATTTCGGACGTGTCTCGGGCTTGTACAGGTTCACGCTCATGTACGGCACGTCCGCATAGGCGGGGTACGTGTTCGGCGCCAGCGACGCCGGGATCACGCGCACGCCCCACGGCTGGCGCGGCTGCAGCCACAGGCTCAACACTTCGGTGAGGTGCGGGTCGATGCGCTTGGCGGCGGCGCGGTAGGCCTCCAGCAGGTCGTCCGGGTTGCTGTAGTAGAACTTCGGATCGGTGCGCAGGTAGTGCACGAAATCCTTGTAGCTGCCCTTGAAGCCGATCTGCCTGAACACGGCTTCCATCTCGCCGTGGATTTGCTTGACCAGCTTCAGGCCCAGCGCGTGAACCTGCTGCGGCGTCATGTCGGTGGTGGTGTAGTGCCGCACCAGGTACGCGTAGTACGCCTTGCCGCCGGGCAGGGCGGAAACGCTGGCCGTGGTGCGCGCGTGCGGCAGATAGTCGTCCTGGAAGAACGCCAGGAACTTTGCGTAGGCGGGGTTGACGACATGCGTGATCGCGGCCTGCGCCTGCTGTTGAAGCTTCGCCTGTTCGGCGACGGGGATCGAATCGGGTAATTTCTTGAACGGTGCGTAGAACGGACTTTGGGTCGGGTTGTTGACAATGTTCGCCTTGATCTCGTCGGGCACGCGTTCCATCACGACACGCGGCTGGGTAATGCCCTTGGCCATCGCCTGCCGCATGCGTTCGGTGAAGGCCGCGAGGTAGTCGCCGGTCGCGTCCAATTTGTGGACCAACGTTGTGTAGCCTTTGGCGTCGTCAAAGTGTGCGCCGCGCGTTTCATCACCGGCCAGCTGCGGCCCCCACAACTGCGTGATCAACCCCTGCGCGTCGTCGGGATAAGCCGCGGCCGCGATGGCATCGTCCAGCTGGTACTCGAACAGCCGCCAGCTCAACTGGTCGTTCGGGTCGAGTTTCGCGACGTCGATGCGTTTCAGCGCGGCAAGGTTGGCCTTGGCCTGCGCCAATTGGGCCTGCGCGTACGCCACGCTCGGGTCACCCCACAGTTGCCTGTAGTCGGTGGCTTCCGCCGATGGCTTGGGGTGCGCCTGCTTCCACGCCTGGTCGAACAGCGCGTGCAATTGCGCGGCGGGCGTGCTGGCCACGATGGCCGAGGATGGCGGTGCGGCGAGCGCGCCTGCGGCGGGCAACGCCAGGGCCGCGGCCAGCGCCAGTGCAAGGGTGCGATGCATGATGGACGTCCCCGAGGGTCGACCCGATCGACTATAGCGTCGGGGGTCACGCGCGCACGTGTGCCGAAAGTCGGCACTGGGGATTCGATGGCGGGAAAGCCCTCCCCCGGTGAAGGGGGAGGGGCATGCGGGGCGTCGTATCAGCCGTCGCTGGCGTCCAGCCCGCGCCGTTCCAGCAGTGGCTGGATGCGCGGCTCGTGGCCGGCAAAATCGGTGAACAGTTCCATCGCGTCCTTGCTGCCGCCTTGCGACAGCAATTTCGCGCGGAAGCGGTCGCCGTTCTCGCGGGTCAGGCCACCGTGCTGCTTGAACCATTCCACCGTGTTGGCGTCCAGCACTTCCGACCAGATGTAGGCGTAGTAGCCCGCGGAATAGCCGCTCATGATGTGGCTGAAGTACGGCGTGCGATAGCGCGGTGGAACCGGCGCGAAGTCCGTGCCGTTGGCCTTCAGCGCGGCGGCCTCGAATGCCATCACGCTATCCGCGGCCGGCACCTTGCCGGCGCCGATCTGGAGCCAGCTCTGGTCCAGCATCGCGGCGCCGAGGTATTCGGT
>JAICHS010000367.1 GCA_025924775.1 Rhodanobacteraceae bacterium | reverse complement strand
GGGCGATCGCCGAAGACATCGGCGACGTCGGTTGGCGCGAAGCGCCAAGCCGGTATCTGGCGAGTTCGCGCCGCGACGCGCGGCGGCTGCGTCCCGAATTCGAGGCGCGGTGCGATGCCGGCTTGCGCGTGGAATGGCTGGAGGAATCCGCGCTGCACGAGCGTTTCGGATTGGCCGCGCCCGCGGCGATCCTGTCGCGCCCGGCTGCTCAGGTCGACCCCTACCGTTTTGCCCACCGGCTTTTCGGGAAATTGTGCGCACAAGGCCTGCGCGTCTTCGACCGCTGCAAAATGATGGAGTGGAAGCCGGATGCAGATGCGCTGGAGATCCGTGTCGCGACCGGCGCTCGCGTGCGCGCGCAATGGCTGGTGGTGGCTGCAGGTTACGAAAGCCAGTCGCTGCTGCGGCATCGGGTGGCGAAGAACCGCAGCAGCTACGCCTTCGTCAGCGAGCCGCTGCAACTGCTGCCGGAATTCACGCGTTGCATCGGCTGGGAAACCGCGCGCCCGTACGTGTACTGGCGCAGCACCGACAATGGCCGCCTGATCGTCGGGGGCGAGGACGACAGGATAGACATCCCGGCACGGCGCGATTCGCGCATTCCGCGCAAGGTCGAAAAGCTCCTCGCACGCCTGCGGAACCTGATGCCCTACGTGCAACCGGCGGTCGGTTTCGCGTGGGCGGGAACCTTCGCCGAAACGGCGGACGGACTACCGTGGTTCGGCGCGCATCCGAAACTGCATCCGCGCGTGCTGTTCGCCATGGCCTACGGCGGCAACGGCATTACCTACAGCGCGATCGGCGCGCACATCCTGTCCGGCGCAGTGCGCGGAGAACCGCATCCATTGGCGGCGCTGTTCGGGTTCGGGCGCGAGTCGATCTAGCCATGCATGCGCATTGCGCGTGGTGCGTGTTGCGTGGTGTGGCAGCGATGTGCGCGAGGCGCTTTACACGCCGATCACGCGCGGCTGTGTAGAACAGTTCAACAAGGAGTACCACGCAAAGGAGAGCGATGATGAAGGCGACGATACTGCTCGGGACGCTCAAGCGTTCAGGCTTGTCCAACACGCAGACGCTTTGCGAGTTCCTGGCGCGCCGGATGGAGCGGGAAGACATCCGCTGCGAGATCATCAAGCTGGTCGATCACGACATTTTGCCCGGAACCTGCAGCGACATGGGCAAGGGCGACGCCTGGCCCGCAATCCTGAAGAAGGTGCTCGCCTCCGACATCGTGATCTTCGCGACGCCGATCTGGTGGGGCGGCCAGTCCTCGGAAATCCAGCGTGTGATCGAGCGGCTCGACGAAATCCATGACGGCATCCTTGCGGGCAAACCCTCGTCGCTCGAAGGCAAGGTCGGCGGCATCGTCATCACCGGCGACTCCGATGGCGCGGAGCACGTCATCGGCAACATCAGCAACTTCTTCAATGCCATCGGATTGCTGATCCCGCCATACGCCACGCTCTCCGTCCTGTGGGACAAGCAAGCCAAGGACAAGAAAACGTCGAAGAAAACGTTGCTGGAAAAGTACGAATCAGACTACGCGGACACGGCGGACAAGATGATTGGTCAGTTGGTGAAGTACGCGGGTGCATCCAGAGGCGCGCGCGAGTCGGCTTGACGGGAATTGCGGCGCGCACGTTGAAGGGCCGATATCACCTGAAGCACCCGTAGGGCGGGTGATAACCCGCCGTGCTGCAACGTCGGGATTCGCTGCGCTACTCCCGACCTACGCGTGCTCGAAAAGTACGAATCGGATTACGCGGACACGGCGGACAAGATGATCCGGCAGTTGGTGAAGTACGCGCGCGCATTCGGAAGCGCGCGTGAGCCAACCTGATGGGATTCGCGGCTCGCACGAGAGTGGGTGAAATAATCTCCAAGCAATCGTAGGGCGGGTGACAACCCGCCGTGTGGATTTTGTAACGTCGGGATTCGCTGCGCTTCTCCCGACCTACGCGTGCTCACCCCAACCTGCCCGGCTAATTCCAGAGCGCTACGAGTTGAACAAGAAATGCAAGAGCAACCAGACAAATCCCAAGTCTGCCTGATACGTTGTACCGCAATCGCAACCACATAACGGCACGCTTTCTTTTGGGATCGCCTTCAGCTCTCGTAGGTTGGAGTGAGCGCTTTAGCGAACCCCAACAGTTTTGTTGGGCATCGCTGCGCTCAGCCCAACCTACAAAGTCAAAGTCTTGTTGCCCGTCGTGATCTTTCCATTTGGCCACAAGCCAGCACCTGTGTCGGCTTCATTGGCTATCGGACCAACGACGGCGCCAGCAATTCCGCCACCCAATCCATGAAGGCGCGCACGCGGCGGGGCAGGTTGCGGCGCTGTGGGTATAGGAGGGTGACGTGCATCGGTTCGGCGGCGAGGTGCGGCAGCACTTCGACAAGGCTGCCGGCGTCCAGCAGCGGTGCGACGCCGGTACGTGGCGCCTGGATGAGGCCGAGGCCGGCGAGGCAGGCGCCGACGTAGGCTTCGGCGCTGTTGACGGTCACCGCGCCGTGCATGGGCCGGGTGCGATAGCCGTCAGCCGTCGGATATTCGAAACCCGGC
>JAICHS010000366.1 GCA_025924775.1 Rhodanobacteraceae bacterium | reverse complement strand
TTCAATGCGACCATCCGCCAGTCGCGTCAGCACGTTGGCGACGCCCAGGCGTTGCGCGGTAGGCGTGCGCGCGTCGGCCAGCGCGAACGCGGCAGCCTTGTGCGGCAGGGTGACGTTGGCGCCGCAGCCGCCCCCGGCGAAGAAGTCCTGCACGGCCCCGGCAAACGCTTCTGGCGCGGCAGCGATGGCCGTGTAGGCCAGCGCCACCCCGGTTTGCGCCGCGAACAGCGCGTGCAGGCGTGGCGACAACGAGTGCGCGATGGGGTGGCCGAAGACTGCGTACCGGGCGAGCGCGTTCATTCCGGCAGTGTAAACGTCACGCAACCGGCCCCCGCACCCACGGTCGCAAGCCGTGAGACGTCACGGCCGCAAGGTGGACGCCACCCCCTCCGCCGGAGCCCACCATGCGCCACGCCCCCGCTGCCGATCCCCAACCCACCCGCGAGATCACCCTGATGGCCGCAACGTGGTTTGCCTGCGGCGTAGTGCTGTACGGCCTGACGCCCCTGCCACTGCACGATCCGACCCTGGGCTGGTCGGCGGCCTTCTGGTTGCTGGCCGCGCCGCTCCTGCTGCTCGCGGCGGGATTCATACGCTCGCAATGGATCCATCCGATCCCGGCTGGATGCCGCAGGCCGTCCCATGGGCGCCGTATCCGCACCTGGACTACCGGGCCTCGGCCGGTCCGCCAGGCCCGCCAGGTCCAACCGCGACGCGCGGCCTGAGACGCCGCCGCGTCAAGCCACCTCGCCGTTCCGCTTGGCCTCCATCCGGCGCATCAGCTCGCGCATGACGCGCCGGTAGAGTTCGCCGCCCAGCTCGACGTCTTCCACCCCGGCATCGATGGACGGGTTGTCGTTCACCTCGATCAGCACGGTGCGGTCGCGGGTCTGCTTCAGGTCCACGCCGTACAGGCCGTTGCCGATCGCACTGCAGCCGCGCAGCGCCAGTTTGACCACCTCGGGCGGCGCGTCTTCGACCTTGAGGCACTCGAAGCCACCGGAACGCGCGCTGCCACGTGCACTGTGGTTGTAGATTTGCCAATGCCCGCGCGACATGAAGTACTTGCACGCGTACAAGGGCTTGCGGTTGAGCACGCCGATACGCCAGTCGAATTCGGTGTACAGGAACTCCTGCGCAATCAGCAACGCGGTGCTCTGGAACAGGTGCGCGGCGGCCTTGGCCAGTTGTTCCAGGTCATCCACCTTGATCACGCCACGCGAAAACGAGCCGTCGGGGATCTTCAGCACCAGCGGAAAGCCGAGCTTTTCCGGCAGTTCGCGCAGCTGCTTGGAATCCTCGCGGTACAGCACCTCCGAACGCGGCACCGCGATCTTGTGCGCGCGCAGCAGGTCGTTCAGGTAGATCTTGTTGGTGCAACGCAGGATCGAGGTCGGATCGTCGATCACCACCATGCCTTCGCGCTCGGCCTTGTGCGCGAAGCGGTAGGTGTGGTCGTCCGGCGCGGTGGTCTCGCGGATGAACAGGCCGTCGTACTCGGCCAGCCGCGGGTAGTCGTGCTTCTGGATCGGATCAACCTCGATGCCGAGGTCCTTGCCGGCGGCAATGAACTGCTTCAGTGCACGTGCATTCGAAGGCGGCATCGCCTCTTTGGGGTTGACCAGCATCGCCAGGTCATAGCGGAACGGCTTGCGCGTGCGTGGCTTGCGCCACAGGCGCTTCGAGAAGGTATCCAGCGCCTGCGCGAAGGTGTCCTCCTGCGTGTCATCCAGGGTGTGCAGCCCGACCGGCTTGATCGCGCTGATCTGCCACACGCGGTCGCGCTCGAACTCGATGCGCAACAACGGGCAGGGAAACGTCTCGAACACCTGCCGCGCGAGATCCTGCAACGCCGGGTAGGACGTGACCCCGAAATACACCAGGATGCCGAGATCGGTGGTGTCCTCGCCGCCGGCCGGCAGGAAGTGCCCCAGCTTCTGGTTGAGGTCCTCGACGTCCAGGTTGTACAGCGCGCGCTTGCGCAAGTCGCTGATGGTCCGCACCGAGGGAATCACGCGATGCCCGCGCGCCTCGCCCAGCAGCGAGACATAGTGGCCGATGCCGAGGTACTTGTAGCTGCGGCACAGGTTGACGACGTGCGTGCGCTCGTCGCCGCCCAACGGCTCGCGCAGGTACTGCATCGCGGTGATGACGTTGTCCGACGGATAGTACGAACCCCAGTCGGACGATTTTTCGACAACGATAACCAGACGACTCATTGCGACCTTCCTGATTCATCCGCGCGTCGCGGCCCCGCGCCTGCGCCACCCGGAGCGCGCAGTGTCGGCATCCTGCGCGCCGAACGCAAGGGGCCGCGCGCCCGCGACGCGCTTGCGCGGCCAACCGGGGCGCGCCACGCTTGCAGCCATGACCCGCCGCCACCCGATCCACCTGACCCGGTACGCCGAGCGCGCCGACCTTGCCGCGCTGCTGGCACTGGAAGAAGCGACCTTCGACAGTGACCGCATCAGCCGCGCCCAGTGGCGCCGCCACATCGACAGCGCGACGGCGGCCATCCTCGTTGGCGGGCGCGGCGGCGTGGACGCGGCCGCGGTGGTCAGCTATC
>JAICHS010000365.1 GCA_025924775.1 Rhodanobacteraceae bacterium | reverse complement strand
CGGCAACGCATGCCAGCTTCGACACGCTGCTGTACGCGTTGCCGGTAATGATGCTCATTGCAGTCGTTGCAACGGCGGCGTGGTTCCGCCTGCCGGGGCCGGCAAGGCGTTACACGCCTGCAGCGACTGGCGACCAGCCTGTCGGCGGTTCGATCGCAGCCGCGATTGCGCGTGCGATCGGCAACCGCAGCCCATTCGCGGTCCTGGCGGTGGCGATCGTGTGGGTGGGGCTGCTATCCGTCGGCCTGCCTTATCCCTTGTTCTGGTGGGTGGCATTGCTGGCGATGGCCGGCGCATGGATGTGGAATCTGCATGGCGAGTCTCGCGCGACGTCGTACGAGGATGCAGGAAAACATGTCGCGTGGATTGTCGTGATGGTTGCCGCCGCCGCAGTCTGCGTCACCCTCGTCGCGAGTCGGCCCGACGCCGACGATGCCTTTTACCGAAGCATCTCGGCGACGTTGTTGCGCCATCCGCAACAGCCGGTGCTTCTGCACGACACGCTTTATCGGTTGCCTGATGTTCCGATCCTCCTGCAGTTCTACCGGTTGAGCAATTACGACGTATTGGTCGGCACGCTGGCCCGACTTACGGGTGTCGATCACCTGCTGGTCGCCTACCTGGTCCTGCCCTCGCTTTTCGCGGCATTCTCCGTGCTGGGCTGGGCGTACCTGTTGCGGCGCATCGTGCCCGCGCGCTGGTCGTGGACGCTGCTGATCCTGTTCCTTGTCGTGCTGGCGCTGGGCGAGGTGCACCGCGACTACGGCAATTTCGCGTTCGTGCGGTTGTTCCAGGGCAAGGCGATCCTGGTCACCGGCATGGTTCCCGTCATCGCCGGTTCGGCATTGCTGTTCGGCCGGCATGGCGGGCTGCGCCACTGGCTCCTGCTGTTCGCCGCCGAAATTGCTGCGTTGGGCGTCAGCCCCAGCGCCTTGTTCGTGGCGCCCGCGGCGGCGGCGCTGGGGCTGGCGGGCGGATGGTCGCCGAATGCTGCAAGCAGCCGGCGATTTGCATTGGGCATGCTGGCTTCGGTCTACGTGTTCGGCGCGGGCTGGGCGATGGCGTCCGTCACGCACGGGGGACAAGCCCTGGTCAGTTCCAGCCCCATGCCAGACGTGTTGCCGATACTCGAAGACGCCTGGGGCGGGTGGAGCACGAGGCTGTTGTTGGTGGCGTTGCTCGCCGCGTGGGCGTTCGTGCGCAATCCGGGTCGCGCGCGCTATTTGTCCGCCGGTGCATTCTTCTTCCTGCTCGCGGTGCTCAATCCCTACACGGTTCGCTTCGTGGCCGATCACTTCGTCGGGATTCGCACCTACTGGCGGTTGACCTGGACCTTGCCGCTGCCGTTGGTCCTTGCCGTGCTGCTGGACGGTGTGATCGAACGCGCGTTGCGCATGCGATCAAAAGTGCTGGCGGCGTGCGCCTGCGCGGCACTCGCGGGACTCGCCATCACATTCGGCTGGCGCTTCGGAACGCTGCGCGGCGCGAATGGCGTAACGCTTGGTCTGCCGGGACCGAAAGTCGCTTCGGTCGAATACGACGTGGCTTCGACGATAGACAAGGATGTATCCGAGGAGGGCGTCGTGCTCGCGCCGGAATCCGTGTCGATCTGGTTGCCAAGCTTCGTGGTGCACCCGGAGTTGCTCGGCGTCCGGTCGCTCTACCTGACGCGCGCGTTCTCGCTGCAAGACGCCGCGCGGCGCAGTTCATTGATGCGCTATGTCGCAGGTGAATACCGGCCGCCGGATGCCGCGGTGTGGTTTGCCGATGCACTGCAGCGATACGGATTGACCGTCGTGGTGCTCGCGCAATCGGCACCTTGGCGTGGGGAAATGGAGGACGTACTCGCGCGTCGTGGCTGGCGTACCGTTTCGCGTGGAGCCTACGACATATGGCTGAAATCCGGCGGTGATGTTGCTGTGGCGGGAAACTCGGGCGAATCGCCGCAAGCGTCGCAACGCTAGGTTTCCGCAAGCGGCGTTCCCGACCGGCGGCGCCAGGCCTGATGGAAGCCCGCCGTGTGATGCAGTTGCAGGCCTCCGGCAGGATTTTCGTCGGAAACGACGTGGCTCAGGAAAAAGGTGTGCGAGCCGATCTCCTGGCTATGCACGATGGCCAGCTCCTGAAGGTGCGGAGCATCGGCGGCCACGGGAATGCCGAATTCCCGCGATGGTCGAACGGGAAACGGAAGCTCATTCCAGTCATCGAGTGGCCGCTTGTGATGCCCGGCGAGTTGGTAAACGGCGGCCTTCAGACGCGCGGGCGCGCCGGACAAGGCGACCCGGCGCACTTCGCGCATGACGGATGCCGAAACGCTGGTGCTGTGCAGTGCCAGCGAAAAGCATCCGCTGCGCTGTAGCGGGCCGATCAGATCCATCGGAAAGATGTTGCGGTGCCCCGGTGTCTCGACTGAAACCAGCACGACCGGCCGCGGGCACAGATAGACGATCATCAACTGCTGCGCCCCGGCGGGATCCATGCCCGGGTTGTGCGGCGAACGATTCTTCAGCATGGCGCGGTTCTGCAGCCATGCATTCCACGATCGCCGCGGCCAGCCGAGGCAATGGTGT
>JAICHS010000364.1 GCA_025924775.1 Rhodanobacteraceae bacterium | reverse complement strand
TTCGTCAGCATCTACATGCGCGGCGTGGCCAGCGGCGGCAACACCAACCATTCCGGTTCGCAGCCCAGTGTCGGCGTTTACCTGGACGACCAGCCGGTGACCACGATCCAGGGTCCGCTCGACATCCACATGTACGACATTGCCCGCGTCGAGGTGCTGGCCGGGCCGCAGGGCACGCTGTATGGCGCCAGCGCCGAGGCCGGCGCATTGCGCATCATCACCAACAAACCCGACCCCAGCCGTTTCGCCGCGAATTACACCATCACCACGAGCAAAGTCGCCCACGGCGGCTTCGGCGAGACGTTCGAGGGCATGCTCAATCTTCCGATCAACGAGCGTGCGGCCTTGCGACTCGTCGCCTGGCACGAACACGACCCCGGCTACATCGACAACAAGGCTGGCACGCGCACGTTCCCGTCTTCCGGCATCACCATCAGCAACGCCGACAATTGCGTGCCGGCTGCGAAACTGCAGTGCGTTGGACGCGCCAGCAACGGCTACAACGATGCCACCACCAGTGGCGCCCGGGCTGCGCTCAAGGTCGATCTCAACGACAACTGGTCGATCAGCCCGACCGTGATGGGGCAGCAGTCGATCACCCACGGCAACTTCGCCAGCGACCCCGCGATCGGTGACCTGGCGGTGACCCACTTTTATCCCGAGCGCGTCGACGACCGCTGGTGGCAGGCGGCGCTGACCGTGCAAGGCAAGATCGGCAACTTCGACCTGACCTACACCTACGCGCACCTGCGGCGCGACCAGGAAGAGCAGACCGACTACAGCGACTACTCGTTCTGGTACGACACGCTGGCTGCCTACGGCGCCTCCCTCTACGACGACAGCGGCGCGCTGATCAATCCGTCCCAGCACATCAACGACCGGGACCACTACTTCAACAACAGCCAGGAACTACGGATCGTCTCGCCGAGCGACGAGCGGCTGCGGCTGGTCGCCGGCGCGTTCGAGCAGAACCAGAAGCACGACATCATGCAGGATTACCTGATCGACGGACTGGCCACGTCGCTGGCGGTCACCGGCTGGCCCAACACGATCTGGCTGACACGGGAGATGCGTTACGATTCCAGCAAGGCCCTGTTCGGCGAGCTGTCCTATGACCTCATCCCCGACGTGCTGACCGCTACCGTCGGGGCGCGTTATTACCGGACGGAAAACCACCTTTCCGGTTTTTACGGCTTCAGCAAGGGCTTCTTTTCCACTTCGAGTTACGGTGAAGCCGGCTGCGTCTCGCCGCAGCCGTTCTTCGGTGCGCCTTGCACGGTGTTCGACAAGCGGGTCAAGGAAAGCGGCACGCTGAAAAAGGTCAACCTGACCTGGAACATCTCGCCCACCGCCATGGTGTACCTGACCCGGTCCGAGGGCTTCCGCCCCGGCGGCGTCAATCGCGCCGGCAACATTCCACCCTACAAGGCGGACTTCCTGACCAACCTCGAGCTCGGCTGGAAAACCACTTGGTTCGACAACCACCTGTCGTTCAACGGCGCGTTGTTCCGCGAGAACTGGAACGACTTCCAGTTCAACATCCTCGGTCCCAACGGCCTGACCATCATCGAAAACGCCAACTCGGCCCGCATCTACGGACTGGAGTCGCAGCTCAACTGGCAGGCCACCTACCATCTCAATCTCAGCGCCGGTGTCGCCTTTTACGACGCCAAGTTGACCGCGAACTATTGCGGATTCACCGATGCCGCTGGCAACGTCGTGACCAATTGTCCCGCAGGCACCGTCAATCCGCAGACCGGCCAACCCGTGAGCGGGCCACAGGCGCCTTCGGGCACCCGCTTGCCGATCACGCCCCGGTTCAAGGGCAACCTCATCGCGCGTTACGTCTTCAGCCTGGGCGACAACGACGCCTTCGTGCAGGGCGCGCTGGTGCACGTGGGCCAGCGCACCACAGATCTGCGACTGGTCGAGCGCAGCCTGTTCGGTAATCTGGGTTCCTACAACTCGGTCGACCTCTCGGCGGGCATCCAGCACAATAACTGGACGTTCAAGATCTACCTCGACAACGCCTTCGACGAGCGCGCGGCCCTGTACAAGTACTCCGAGTGCGGCCCGGACACCTGCGCCGCCCATGGCGTGGTGCCGCAGTACCCCGATGGGCAGGTTTACACCGGCTTCAGCCAGCCGCGCACGATCGGCGTCAGCTTCAGGCAGGATTTCTGACGGCCGCCGTTGGCGGGATGGTTTCAGCCTGGGCACAGGAGGTATCTTGATGCCGTGTTGGCGGCGCTGTTTGCTTCCGCTGGCGATCGCCGCGGCCTGCGCGGCGCCCGCGCTGGCCGAGACGACTGCGCGATCCATGCCGGAAACCATGGACATGCTGGCCCATGCCATCGCCACCCCGACGGTGCAGGGCAAGGACCAGGTTCCCGCGTTGGCGAACTACCTTGCCGGCAAGCTGCAAGCAGGCGGATTCGCGAAATCCGACGTCGAGGTCATCCCGGTGGGGCATACCGCGGCGCTGGTCGCGCGTTATCGCGGCAATGGCAAGGGTGGCAAGCCGATCCTGCTGTCGGCACACATGGATGTCGTGGCTGCCACCAACCGCGCGGCGTGGGCGCCGCGC
>JAICHS010000363.1 GCA_025924775.1 Rhodanobacteraceae bacterium | reverse complement strand
CTGCCACCCTCGACCTTGGCGCCGGCGCGCACGTCCACGCCCTTTTCGCGGTAGTAGGCCGTCACCGAATCGGCCAGGTCCCTGGGGTAGACCCGCGCGCCGATCGTGAGGTCGGGAAACAGCATCGTCACCTTGCAGTCGTTCATCGCCATCGCGGCCGCGATCTCGCTGCCGATGAAGCCGCCACCGATCACCGCGATGTGCGCGCCCGGCTTGGTCGCGGCACGCAGGCGCCGGTAATCGTCGAACGTGCGGTAATAGATGAAACCGTCGCCGCCCGGCAACCTGCGCGGCGTGCCGCCGGTCGCGATCAGCAGCTTGCGGTATTTCCAGGTGTCGCCCTTGTCGTCGTGCACGACGTGCGCGGCGCGATCGATCTGGGTGGCGCTGCGTTGCAGGGTGACCGTGGCGCGCGCCTTGTCGATGGGGCGCCAGATGTCCGCTTCCTTGCCGTCTTTCCACAGCGCCTTGCTGAGCGGCGGGCGGTCGTACGGCGGATGCGATTCTGCGCCCAGCATGCCGATGCCGGCCTTGCCATCAGCTTCGCGCAACGCCTGCGCAGCCGCCTCGCCAGCCATGCCGGCACCGATGATCACATAGTCGAAATCATGCTGCATGACGATCTCCGCGGTGGTCGAATTCGGCCCACCAGCATACGTCACGCCGCATAAAAATGCCGCATCCGCTGTGTCAACACCAGCGCACCGCTACTGCCGGGCCTCGCGCGGGTTGCCGGGCGCGGCGGTGAACCGCGGCGTCGCCCGCCACGGGTTGATGTCGATGCCGCCGCGGCGCAGGAAGCGCGCGTACACGCTCAAGCCTGCGGGCGCACAGCGCGCGGTGAGGTCACGGAAAATGCGTTCGACGCAGGCCTCGTGGAAATCCGGGTGCTCGCGGTACGCCACCAGGTAGCGCAGCAGGCTGGCACGGTCGATGGCGGGGCCGCGATAGCGCACCACCACGCTGGCCCAGTCGGGCTGGCCGGTCACCGGGCACACCGAGCGGAACAGCCGCGTGGACAGGGTTTCCTCGACCGCCGGTCCCCCGCCGGTTTGCAGCATGGCCGCATCCGGCACGCGGTACTCGCCAACCTCGATGCGCTGGTCGTCCAGCGACTCGCCCGCCAGCGGCACCAGGCCGGCGCGTTCGACGTCGTTCGGGTCCACCAGCGTCACCGCGACCTTCGCCCCCACGCACGCCGAAACGTCACGCTCCACGCGCACACGCGCGGCCTCGGGGCCAGTGTAGGGCGTCAGCGCGTAACCGCCCAGGTACAGCTTCAGCGACTTCGATTCGACCAGGTTCGGCGAGGTGCACGGCACCGTCAGGCGCAACGCCGCCACGCGGGGCAAGCCGCGCAGATCCAGCCACGAAAACTCCCACGCGTTCCACACGTCCACGCCCGTGAACGGCAGGGTCGCGGCGTCCAGCCCGATGGCCGCCCGCGCGTCGGCCCGCGACACGGCGAACAGCACCGATGGATCGACGGTGGTTGGATAGTCGGTCTTGCGGCCGAGTGGAATACTTGATCCGGTCATGCAGTTTCTGCCACGCCCTCAGGTTGCTGGGTGCCACTTGTTTTCCCTCTCCCTCCGGGAGAGGGTGCCCGAAGGGCAGGTGAGGGTACGCCTACGCGCACAGTCTCGACAGCGTGCGTATCCGGACCCTCACCCCTGCCCCTCTCCCGGAGGGAGAGGGGGTTACTCCATCGGCGCCACGATGTACTGCTCGAGCTTGCCGTCGGGGCGGGTGTAGGTGGTAATCGACAATTTCATCTTCGCAAAACCCACCGTGTAGCCGCGCATCTGCATGCCGCCACGCTTGCGCGCGGCGCGGATCTCGAACGTCGCGGGCTTGCCGAGCGGCGCCAGGCTGGATTGGTAGTCATGCAGCGCGGTGGCACCGAAATAGCTGTTGGCATTGGCCGTGAACAAGCTACGGTCGATCCTGCCGCGCTGCAGGTTCGCAAAGATCGCCTTGGCTTGTGCCAGCGCCCTGGTCGCCGCGGGGTCGTGGACCGCGAACAGTGCCTTGGCGATGTCCTTGGCGATGCTGCCGAAGGTGCCGACCGCGTCCTGGTTGGTCAGCACCACCACCGCGACCTTGTCGTCGGGAAACACGTAGTTGCCGGCGGTGAACCCCATCACCTCGCCGTCGTGCGAAATCATCCGGTGGCCGTCAAGTTTCCCGACGAACACGCCCAGGCCGTAGCCGGAACCCGCGCCATTGTTCAGAAGTACGTCGGTCTGCAGCGCCCGCCACGACGCCGGTTGCAGCAAGGTCTGGTCGACCATCGCGATGTCCCACTGCGCAAGGTCGCTCGCGGTCATCGCGAGTTCCCCGGCGCCGAACATCCAGTTGACGCCTTCCTTCGGTGCCGGCCGCAACGGCCCCAGCGCATAGCGCGAATAGCCGCGCGCATCGGTGGCCGGCAACGGGCGCAGGTTGCTGTCGTACGCATCGGTGATGCCGAGCTTGGGGAACACGTGCTGCTGGAGGAACTCGAACGGAATCTGGCCGGTCAGCTTCTGCACGATCGCGCCGGCGATGGTGTAGCCGGTGTTGCTGTACTGCCACTGCGCACCCGGCG
>JAICHS010000362.1 GCA_025924775.1 Rhodanobacteraceae bacterium | reverse complement strand
GCGGACGCGACCGCGACCGCAAGCACCGTGTGATTGAGCTTCATTTCAACTCTCCTCGATTATGCCGTGAATGGACATGCGTGAAACTGCCCTCCGCACTCTAGCATCCTGCTGGCGCGGCAATGTTGGCGTGATGTGAAAACGTGGCAGCTGCGCCGTCTGCGGCTTGCGGTGCCGCGGTCACGGAAGTTCGATCGCGATCGCCGTCGCTTCGCCGCCGCCGATGCACAGGGAGGCCACGCCGCGCTTGGCGCCCGTGTGGATCATCGCGTGCAGCAGGGTCACCACGATGCGCGCGCCGGTGCAGCCGATCGGGTGGCCCAGCGCGCAGGCGCCGCCGTGGATGTTGAGCTTTGCGTGTGGAATGCCGATGTCCTTCATCGCGGCCATCGCCACCACCGCGAACGCTTCGTTGACCTCGAACAGGTCGACGTCGCCGACCTTCCACCCGGCCTTCTGCAGCACCTTCCCGATTGCCCCCACCGGCGCGGTGGTGAACCACTGCGGTTCTTGCGAGTGGGTGGCGTGCGCGACGATGCGCGCCAGTGGCTTGACCCCGCGGGCCTTGGCATCGTCGGCGGACAGCAACACCACCGCGGCGGCGCCGTCGGAGATGCTGGAGGAACTGGCTGCGGTGACCGTGCCGTTTTCCTTGCGGAACGCGGGTCTCAGGGTCGGGATTTTGGCCGGGTCGACCTTGCCGGGGGTTTCATCCACCGACACCTGCACGTCGCCCTTGCGCGAAGGCACGGTGACGGTGGCGATTTCGTCCACGAATGCGCCCGACTTCACGGCTGCCTGCGCGCGTCGCACCGATTCGGTCGCAAACGCATCCTGGTCTGCGCGCGTGAAGTGGTACTTGTCTGCGCAGTTTTCGGCAAACACGCCCATCGACTTGCCGTCGTACGGGTTGGTCAGGCCGTCCCACATCATGTGGTCCACCAACTTGCCATCACCCAGGCGGATGCCGCTGCGCACCGCCGCCATGTGCGGCGCGTTGGTCATCGACTCCATGCCGCCCGCTACCACCACGCTGGCCGAGCCGGCCTTGATGATGTCGTGACCCAGCATGATGGCCTTCATGCCCGAGCCGCACACCTTGTTGAGCGTGGTGCAGCCCGTCGCGGGCGGCAGGCCAGCCCCCAGTGCCGCTTGTCGCGCCGGCGCCTGGCCCAGGTTGGCGGGCAGCACGCAACCCATCAGCACTTCGCTGACGTCGCCCGGCGCGATGCCGGATTGCTGCAGCGCCGCGGCGATGGCCGTGGCACCCAGCCTGGGCGAGGGGAAGCCCGTGAACTGGCCGAGGAATGCGCCAATGGGCGTACGTTTGGCAGCAGCAATGACGATCTCAGACATGGACGTGCTCCGCACAGATATGTGCCCTTGATTATGCGTTGGATGTTGCGTCGCCGCAAACGGCGTCTGGTCTGGTGACCGGGGTGCGCGCAGAATGCCGCACGGCATCGGGAAACGGGGAGTTGATCGTGGAGGGAGACGCGATGACGGGAACGTGGCGCAGGACCAGGTGGGCGGTTCCGGGGCTGCTGGCCTTGGCGATGGCGGCTTGCGGTGGCGGCGGGAGCGGCGTGCGCAGCACGCCGACCGAGGTGGCGCCACCGCCACCGCCACCCACCACTCCGACCACGCCACAACCACCGATCGATGCGCAGCTATCGATCACCAACACCTATGCCGCGCATGCCGCGGGGTACACCGGTAAGGGCGTCGTCATTGGCGTGGTCGACAGCGGCATCATGCGCAGCAACCCGACCGTGGCCGGCCGCGTGTTGCAGGAATACATCGACGTCGATCCCAGTACCAACAACACCCGCATCGACGACGTGGTGGGCCACGGCACCTGGGTGTCCGAGATCGCCGCCGGCGCGCCGTTCGCCAAATTCCCGGGCGGCATCGCGCCTGGCGCCAGCCTGGTTTCCGCGCGCATCCTCGACGACAACGCGCCGGACGACAACGGCAGCACGCCGCCCACGGTCGTGACCGCGAGCGACGCGACGTTCTTTGGCCAGGTCAACCAGCAGCTGATCAGTTCCGGCGTCAAGGTGATGAACAATTCCTGGGGCGGCATCACCTGGGATACCAGCAATGCCAGCGTCAACCAGGCGTTCGACGCGGCCTACGGCCCGTTCGTCAACCAGCAGGGCGGCTTGGTAGTGTTCGCGGCCGGCAACGATTCCGAAGAGAACCCCAGCACCATCGCCGCGCTGCCCAACGTCGCGCCCGACCTTGCCAAGGGCTGGCTGACGGTAGTGGCGGTCGACAGCAACGATCCGACGCAGTTGGAAAGCTATTCCAACAAGTGCGGCATCGCGATGGATTATTGCCTGGCTGCGCCGGGCGACGTGATCGTGCTGGACAAGGACACCACCGCAAGCACCACCGATCCGACGTATTACGTTGTCGAAGGCACTTCGCTGGCCGCACCACAGGTGTCGGGCGCGGCGGCACTGGTATGGCAAGCCTTCCCGTACTTCAACAATGATCTCGTGCGGCAGACGCTGCTGGGTACCGCCGATCCGCTGGGCGGTTCGCAGCCCAACCCGACCTTCGGCTACGGCGAGCTCGACGTCGGCCG
>JAICHS010000361.1 GCA_025924775.1 Rhodanobacteraceae bacterium | reverse complement strand
CGTGGCTCTCCGGAATGAACGAGCGCAGCCCAAAGTGCAGACGGGTTTCCTGCAAAGCGCTGGGACGTGCGCACGGCTCGAACCCCCACGCGCGGAACGCCCCCAGCGCACGCGGCATGTGCAACGCAGAGGTCACCAGCCAGATCCGTTGCGGCACCGGCGGTGACAGCGCCGCGACGAACTGCGCGTTTTGCCAGGTGTTGCGCGAGCGATCCTCGATTTCGATGTCGGCTGCCGGTACGCCCATCTGCTCGGCGAGCTTGGCCAGCACCACCGCATCGGGAATGCGTCGGTAACCGCCCCCTGACAGCACCAGGCGCGCATCCGGCAACGTGCGCCACAGGGCAACGCCCGTGAACAGGCGCTGCAGGCTCAAGTGATTCAGGGCCGCGAAGTCCTCGACGCCCACCGGGTAATGCGACACGCCCGCAGACAGCACCACCACCGTGTGGGGCGCGGGCGCGGTGCAGGCGCTCGCGGGCGGCAATCGCGCCAGCACCACGCGCGACAGCGCCCATGCCCCGAGCGGCATCAGCAGCAGGACCAGCAACACTTCGATGACCACGGCCACGCCACGCACGGCGCCCGGCAGCCAACGCCAACCGACGACCAGCAGGATCAGCAGCACCACCGCATACAGCAGCGGGCTGGTACCCCAGACCGGGAACATCAAGCGATCGATGCTGCGCACAGAGGCTTTGCCCCGCTCACGACGCTGGCTCACTCGCCGGCAACCTGCGCTCCCACGCCAACGCCGTGCGCGCGATGAAGTCGAGGTCGTCATGGCGTGGCTGCCATCCCAGGGTGTCGCGAATCTTGTCGGACACCGCGATCAGCGACGGCGGGTCGCCGGCACGCCGCGGTTCTTCCACGTACGGAACCGGTGCGCCGTGGGCGCGCCCGACCGCCGCCAGTACCTCGCGCACCGAATAGCCATGCCCGTAGCCGCAGTTGAGGGTGGTCGACGCACCGCCATCGCGCAGGTAGCGCAAGGCATCCAGATGCGCGCGCGCGAGGTCGGCGACGTGGATATAGTCACGCACGCCGGTGCCATCGGGCGTCGGGTAGTCGGTGCCGAAGATGCTGAGCCGCGGGCGCTTGCCCAACGCGGCTTCGCAAGCCACCTTCACCAGCAGCGTGGCCTTCTTCGTCGATTGCCCGATGCGGCCCTCGGGATCGCAGCCCGCGACGTTGAAGTAACGCAGCGCGACGTAACGCGGCCCCCCCGCGGCCGCAAGGTCGCGCAACATCCATTCGCTCATCAGCTTGGAACTGCCGTAGGGATTGATCGGCGCCAGCGGCGTGTCTTCGCGCGCCGCGCCACCCGGCGGGATGCCGTATACGGCGGCCGAGGAAGAAAACACGATCTGCTTGACGCCGGCGTCGCGGCAGCATTCCAGCAGGTTGCGCGTCGCACAGGTGTTGTTGCCGTAATAACGCAAGGGGTCGGCCACCGATTCCGGCACGATGGTGCGCGCGGCGAAATGCATCACGGTGTCGACGCCGTGATCGTGCAGGACCCTGGCCACCAGCGCCTGGTCGCCAACGTTGCCGACGATCAGTTCGGCCCCGAGCACCGCCTCGCGAAAACCGGTGGAAAGGTCATCCAGCACCACCACGCGTTCGCCCGCCTCGACGAGCTGCAGCACCACGTGGCTGCCGATGTAACCCGCGCCGCCCGTGACCAAAATGGTGTGTTGCGCCGTGTGTTCGCCCATGTGTCTCTCCATCAGGTCGCCCCGTTGCGTCGATCGATTCAGGCAAGTTTACATACGCGACAACCCGCGCCTCGCTGAATCCGCGCGTGGGCGCCAGGTCAAACGCACATGCCGATTGACCACGACCCCACACCTATGCTGTACTTGAGAATCGTTCTTGTCTTGTTCGGGTCGTATGCCCAGTGGCGACACCTTGACGCGCGCCATCGATCCGACACTGTTCCGGCGGGTGATGGGGCGCTTCGCCACCGGCGTGACCGTCGTGGGTTTCGTGCGTGACGGAGTCGCCACTGGCATGACGGTCAACGCCTTCCTGTCGGTGTCACTGGCTCCGCCGCTGGTGCTGGTTTCGGTGCGCAAGGCCTCCCGTTTCGTCCAGCACGTGCGGGTGGGCACCCGCTGCGGCATCAGCATCCTGTCCGAGCAACAGCGGCAGCTCGGCCCGCATTTCGCGAGCCGGCGTGAACGCGAAGTCAACGCGAAGTTCCTCGACCACGCCGGCGCGCCGCTGCTGGAAGGCAGCCTGGCCGGTATTGCCGTGCGCATCGTGGACATCCATCCCGCGGGCGACCACCTGCTTTACATCGCCGAAGTCGAAGACCTCGTCGACGGACCGGATGCGCAGCCGCTGATCTTCTTCAGTGGCCGCTACAAACAGATCCACGCGCACGACCCGATCCTGGGCTGGCGGGCGGTCGACGGCTGACGTCAGGCGCGCCGCGCCAATCGCGCGCAGGTGCGCTCCTGCAAAAACCGAACAAAACTATCTACCCTCCGGTGGTCTGCGAACCTGCGCCCAATTGCTCGTATAACTTCTTCGCGTCGGGGCTTTCCTTGAAGCTGGCGTTGGATTTCAGCAGCGCCTGCAAGGTGTTGCGCGCACCGGCCT
>JAICHS010000360.1 GCA_025924775.1 Rhodanobacteraceae bacterium | reverse complement strand
GGCCCCGGCGTGCGCGCAGGCATCCGGCGGCGCTGGATCAATCGCCGCGGCCACACGCTGGACACCCAGGCCCTGATCGCCACCTACCTCAAGACCGCACAGATCGTGTACGGCATCCCCCGCCCCGGCCACGACCACGCCAACTTCAACCTCGGCATCGCCTATCGCGACGAAAACACCAAGACTTCGGTTTCGCGCACCCTGTCGTTGGCGGCCAACGAAACGAGGGATTGGCACGGGTTCGTGCGCACGCTCGGTGTGCATGCACTGGCCGGCACCTTCACCGTCGGCAATTCCGGCAACAACGTCAATATTCCCGGCGTCGAACGCGGCCGCAGCACGTTGTTCTACGGCGAGGCCAGCCTGACGAAGAAAGTCGCCGACAATCCGCTGTTCGTGCGCAACGGCTACTCGGTCAACCTGATCGCGCGCGCCGGCCCCGGCCTCGACACGCACTTCGAGCAGGCGCTGGCCGATGCCACCTGGATCCACGCACTGGGGCGCCGCGACCGGTTGATCCTGCGCGGCAACGCCGGCATCACCAGCGTCGGGGATTTCAGCAAGCTGCCGCCGCAGTTGCGCTTCTACGCCGGCGGCGACCGTTCCATCCGCGGCTACGCGTACCAGGCGATCGGGCCGCGCAACAGCTACGGGCTGGTGGTGGGCGGGCAGCGCCTGCTGGTCGCAAGCGCGACCGTCGAGCATTACTTCACGCGCAACTGGGGCATGGCCGCGTTCGTGGATTCGGGCGATGCCTTCGACGGCACCGACTTCCACGCCGAAACCGGCGCGGGGCTCGGCCTGCGCTGGCGCTCGCCGGTGGGCATGGTGCGCGTCGACATCGGCGTGCCCATCAACAACCCGTATTACCACGGCGCACAGCTGCACATCGTCATAGGTCCGGATCTGTGACCCGCGCGCGCAAATGGCTGGTCGGCATCGGCGCCGCGCTCGCCGTGATTGTCATCGTGGCGGCGGCGCTGTTGTCCTGGATCCTGTACACGCCGTCGGGCCTGCGTTTCGCACTGGACCGCGGCGTGGCGCTGACGCACGGCCAGTTCGGCTACGCCCGCGCAAGCGGCACGTTGGCGGGCACCACCACCGTCGATGGCCTGCGCTACCGCGACGACCGCGGCGACGTGCTGGCCATTCGCAGCGTCGTGATCGACCTGCAACCCTGGGCGCTGCTGGGCAGGCGCGTGCACGTCCGCAAGGCCCGCATCGACGGCATCTCGCTGCAACTTGCGCCCCAGCAGCCCGCGACCGAGCCATCGACGTTTTCGCTGAAGCCGCCGCTTGCAATCGTGCTGGACGATACCCGCCTGACGCGCATCGCCGTCGCGCGGGCCGGCCAAACCGTGTTCAGTGCCGACAGCCTTGCGCTCGCGGGCGCCTGGAGCAGCCAACGGTTGTTGCTCAAACAGCTGGAATTGCGCGCCCCGGCCGGCAGCGCCGATCTCGAAGGTACGCTGGCGATCGCGCGCGGCTATCCGGGCCACGGTAGTGCGACGTTCGACTGGACGCAGGCTGGCACGCGCTACACCGGCAAGGTCACGTCGCAATCGGACGGCAAGACCGCGCAATTGCATGCCGCGTTGTCGGCCCCCACGCGCATCACCGCCGACGCCACGCTGCAACTGGACAAGGCACACGGCTGGACGCTGGCATTGAATGCACCCGCGTTGGATGCACGGGCCCTGCCTGCCCTGCCCGCGTCACTGAAGACGCTGGCACTGGACCTGCGCGGCAGCGGCGATGGCAACGGCGGCAAGTTGGTCGGAACCCTCGTCGTCAACGGCACCACGCTGCAACTGGACCCCGCGCAATTTCGCTACGACGGCAAGTCCCTCACGCTGGATCCGTTGCGGCTGCGCTCGCCGCAGGTCAAGGGCGTCGCCGACGTGACCGGCAGCGTGCGGCTGGATGCGAAGCCGCTGGCGTTCGCACTCAACGCCAACTGGCGGGACGTCGTCGTGCCCGCTGATCTTGCCGGACAGGTATTGGCCACGCATGGCGACGTGCAGTTGTCCGGCAGCGTCGAGCGGTACGCGCTCAAGGGTGCGGTTTCGATCGGACCGCCCGACCGTCTCGCAAACCTCCAGGTCGACGTGGCCGGCACGCCACAAACCATCGAACTGCACACCCTCAAACTGGTGCAGAAAGGCGGCGGACTGGATGCCCACGGCAGCATCGGCCTGCAACCGCAGGTGTCGTGGAAGCTCGACGCCGTCGCCAAACACTTCGACCCCGGCGCACTGTTGGTGCGCTGGGGCGGCGCGCTGGATTTCACGCTGGCCAGCGACGGCAAGCTGACACCCCAAGGCCCCACGGGCACGCTGAAGCTGGACAAGGTGGGCGGCACGCTGCGCCAGCGCAGTCTCGCAGGCAGCCGAGCCGACCTTGCGTTCACGCCGGACAACCCCCTGCAAGGCTCGCTGCTGCTGGTTTCGGGCCACAGCCGCATTCGCGCGACGGGTCGACGTGGCGCGCGCACCGATGCCGCGATCGACCTCGACGTCGCCTCACTGGGCGACTGGTTGCCGAACGCCGCGGGCAAGCTGCAAGGCCAGTTCACCGCCAAGGGCCACTGGCCGAAACTCGCGGTCGCGGGCCACCTGCAAGGC
>JAICHS010000359.1 GCA_025924775.1 Rhodanobacteraceae bacterium | reverse complement strand
TACACGATCCACACCGGCGAGCCGGTCGAGATCGTGTCCTCCAGGATCACCTTGAGCTTGCCGTGCCCGATCGCACCCGCCGCGAGCCAGTGCGGCACCTGGATGATCCCGAGTCCCGCGATCGCGGCCTGGATCACCGATTCACCGTCGTTGATCAGCAGGTGCGCGTCGACGTCCAGCGCGACCCGGCCGTCGGGCGAATCGAATTGCCACTGGTAGGCGCGGCCGCTGGTGGGATAGACGTAATTGATGCACTTGTGCCGCTTCAGGTCGTCGAGGCAGGTCGGGGTGCCGTGGCGCGCGAGATAGCCGGGCGAGGCGCACAGCACGTTGCTGAAGGAGCCCAGCTTGCGCGCAACGAGGTTGGAATCCTCCAGCTCGCCCATGCGGATCGCGCAATCGATGCCTTCCTCGATCAGGCCGATGTTGCGCTCGCTCATTGACAGTTCTAATCGGATGTCGGGGTAGTGCTCCTCGAAATCGGCGAGGTTCGGGATCAATCCGGCACGGCCGACCGACACGTTCATCGCGACCCGCAACTTGCCGCGCGGTTTGGTGCGCGCGTAGCCGAGTGCGTCGACCGCTTCGCCGAGGTCGGCGAGGATGTCCTTGCAGCGGTGGTAGAACGATTCGCCGTCGTCGGTGAGGTTGAGCGCGCGGGTGCTTCGGAACAGCAGGCGCACGCCGATCTGCTCTTCCAGTCGCGCGACCGCCCGGCTGACGCCGGACGGGGTCATGCCCAGTTGGGCGGCCGCAGCCCGGAAACTCTTGGCTTCCACCACGCGGACGAAGCTCGATATTGCTGAAAAATCTTCCATCCGATCCATTATCCCTCGATTCGTGACTCAGCGTCACCAGTGGAATGATCGAGGAGGGGGTTAACTGTACCGGTCAGTGTTCTTATTTCCTGCTCCCTGTCGTGTCGACTCCGGCGCGCGGAACGCCTTCTTGGAGCTGGAAGATGAAAAAGAAATTGATCCTGACCGGTCTGGTCGCGGTGGCGATTGTCGGCAGTTGGGCGGTACTGGACCATCGCAGCGGCCACGCGCAGACGGCGCCGGAAGCCGCGCCACAGGTGACCGTGGCCGAGGTGCTCGAACGGCCCGTCAGTGACAGCGCCGATTTCATCGGCAAGCTGCAGGCGGTCAATGCCGTGCAGGTGCAGCCGCGCGTCAGCGGTTACGTGCAGGCGGTGGATTTCACGGAAGGCGCATTGGTGCACAAGGGCGAGATCCTGTTCAAGATCGACCCGCGCCCGTTCCAGGCCGAGGTGGATCGGCTGGTCGCGCAACGTGCGCAGGCCAAGGCCCAGCTGGATCTGGCCAAAGCCAATGCGCGGCGCGCCAGGTTGCTGCTGGACAAGCACGCGATCGCGCAGGAAGAGGCCGATCAACAGGCCACCGCCGCGCAAAGCGCGCAGGCCGCGCTGGCAGCCGCCGATGCCGCGTTGGCCGCGGCGCGCCTGAACCTCGATTTCACCGACGTGCGCGCGCCCATCGACGGCCGCGTCAGCAATGCGCGCGTGACACCCGGCAACCTCGTCGCGCCTTCCGACGTGCTGACCAGTCTGGTTTCGGTCAATCCGGTTTACGTTTACTTCGACGCCAACGAGCAGACCTGGTTGAAGCTCGACCATCTGCGTGCGGCGGCGCGTGCGCAAGGGCGCGACGCGCAAATGGCGGTCAGCATGGGGCTGGCCGACGAAAAGGGTTATCCGCACACCGGGCAACTCGATTTCGTCGACAACGCGCTGCACAGCGATTCGGGAACGATGCGCCTGCGCGCGGTGTTCGACAACGCGCACGGATTGCTGACGCCGGGTCTGTATGCGCACGTGCGCCTGCAGGTCGGGCGGCCGAAGCCGCGCATCCTGGTCGATGACCGCGCGGTCGGCACCGATCTCGGCAACCAGTTCGCCTACGTGGTCGACAAGCAGCACAAGGTCGAGTACCGCAAGATCGCCACCGGCGGCCTGTTCCATGGCTTGCGCGTGGTCGAATCCGGCCTGGAGCCCGGCGACGTGATCGTGGTGAATGGATTGCAGCGCGTGCGTCCGGGCGTGCAGGTCGATCCGCAGTGGGTGGCCATGGGCAATCGTCTGGATGCGCGCGACCGGGCACTGGTCGATGCCGCCGGCAAGACCCCGCCCGATGACAAGCGCACCGCACGGGCGAACTCCGTCGCCACGCTGAATCCGCAAGGCTGAGTCGCCATGAAGAACATTGCCCAGTTTTTTGTCGATCGGCCGATCATGGCGGCGGTGCTGTCGCTGCTGTTCCTGATCACCGGCGGCATCGCGGTCTTCCAGTTGCCGATCAGTGAATACCCGCAGGTGGTGCCGCCCACCGTGGTGGTGCGCGCGAATTATCCGGGCGCCAACCCGGAAGTCATCGCCCAGACCGTCGCCACCCCGCTGGAAGAACAAATCAACGGCGTCGAGGGCATGCTGTATTCGTCCTCGCAGGCCACCAGCGACGGCGTGATGACGCTCACCGTCACCTTCGCGCTCGGCACCAATCTCAACGATGCCCAGGTCGAGGTGCAGAACCGCGTGGCGCAGGCGCTGCCGCGCCTGCCCGAGGAAGTGCAGCGGCTCGGCGTGACGACGCAGAAGAGTTCGCCCGACCTGACCATGGTGGTGCAC
>JAICHS010000358.1 GCA_025924775.1 Rhodanobacteraceae bacterium | reverse complement strand
TCGTCGACGATCAGCACGCGCGCACCGGGGGCCAGCGCATCGGCGTGCACCTCCAGCCGCGCCCGGCCGTATTCCAGGCGAAAGTCGGTACCCAACGTGGCCGCCGGCAGCTTGCCAGGCTTGCGCAACGGCACGAAGCCGGCACCCAACGCACACGCCAGCGCCGCGCCGAAGATGAACCCGCGCGCCTCGATGCCGCAGACCGCATCCAGGCGGGCTTCTCGCCACGGCGCTGCCAGTGCCTCCACGCAATCGCGGAACGCCCGCGCGTCGGCCAGCAGCGGCGTGATGTCCTTGAACAACACGCCGGGTTGCGGAAAATCGGGGACGTCGCGCACCCGCGCGGCCAGGCGCGCACACAGCACGGCATCGGGCTCGACGGCGGCGCCGGGCAAACTCAAGTGGTCGCCGGACGCAACCGCAACGGCGGGACCGGCGCGGCGGCAGAACCCGATTCTGCCTCCGGTGCGAGCGGTGCCTGCAACATCTCGCTGATTTCACGCACCACCGGGCCCGCGTCCTCGGCATAGATTTCGGGCACGCTGACGCTGATGAAATCACGCGCCGGCAGCTGGCCCATCCCGCCGATCAGGTATTCGCCGTTGACGAAGGCCGGGATGCCCGCATTTTCCAGCGCATCCTTGACCAGGTGTGCGTCCACGATGCCTTCGGCGTGATAGACGACTCGCATGGCTCCAAGCTAGCACTTTTCTTTGCGATCGTCCCTGATCGCTGCGTCATGCGGCCCAGAGGAGTCCGACCGGGGAACCCGTCACAACCTCCAGGGTGGCCATCCATGCCCCGACTTTCCACCACAGCCGCTTCGGGCATGGCTTCCAAGACATTGCCGATCGCACCTCGCTAAACTTGCGGGCCTTGCAACGCAGGATTCGCCTCATGGCGGACGAACACGCCCCCGTCGTCACCAACTTCATTCGCCAGATCGTGCTGGCCGACCAGGCCGCCGGCAGGCACGACGGCCGCGTGGCCACCCGCTTTCCGCCGGAACCCAATGGACATCTCCACCTTGGCCACGCCAAGGCGATCTGCCTGGATTTTGGCATCGCGCGCGAGTTCGGCGGCACCTGCAACCTGCGCCTGGATGACACCAACCCCGGCAAGGAAGACCCGGCATTCGTGGCAGGCATCCAGGACGCGGTGCGCTGGCTGGGCTTCGAGTGGAGCCAGCTGCGCCACGCCTCGGATTATTTCGAGGTGTTCTATCGCGCCGCGCTGAAGTTGATCGAAGACGGCCACGCCTACGTGGACGACCTGAATCCCGAGCAAGTGCGCGAGTACCGCGGCACGCTCACCGAACCCGGCCGCGATTCGCCGTACCGGGCCCGGTCGATCGAGGAAAACCTCGACCTGTTCAAGCGCATGCGCGCGGGCGAGTTCGACGACGGCGCGAAGACCCTGCGCGCGAAAATCGACATGGCCGCGGGCAACATCAACCTGCGCGATCCCGCGCTCTACCGCATCCGCAAGGTGACCCACCAGAACACCGGCGACGCCTGGCCGATCTACCCGATGTACGACTTCGCCCACTCGCTGTCGGACGCGCTGGAAGGCATCACGCACTCGTTCTGCACGCTGGAGTTCGAAGACCACCGTCCGCTGTATGACTGGTGCGTGGACAACGCGGATTTCCCGAACCACCCGGCGCTGTGGCAACCGCTGCTCGACAAGGGCTTGCCGACCGCGCCCGCGAAACCGCGCCAGATCGAATTTGCCCGCGGCAACCTCTCCTACACCGTGATGAGCAAGCGCAAGCTGCTGCAGTTGGTGAACGAGCATCACGTGGATGGCTGGGACGATCCGCGCATGCCGACGCTGGCGGGCGTGCGCCGGCGCGGCTTCACCGCCGCCGCCATCCGCACCTTCTGGGAACGCGCGGGACTTTCCAAGCAGAACAGCGTGATCGACTACGGCGTGCTGGAAGCCTGCGTGCGCGAAGACCTGGATGCGCACGCGCCGCGCCGGATGGCGGTGCTGGATCCGTTGCGGCTGACGATCACCAACCTGCCTGCAGCGCATGCGGAAACGCTGGCGTTTCCCAACCACCCCAAGGACGAATCCTTCGGCACCCGCGAGGTGCCTTTCGCGCGCGACGTGCTGATCGAGCGCGACGACTTCGCCGAAGTGTCGCCCAAGGGCTTCAAGCGGCTGGTACCCGGCGGTGAAGTGCGCCTGCGCGGCGTCGGCATCGTCAAGTGCGACGAAGTCGTGAAGGACGCGGCCGGCCAGGTCGTGGAACTTCGCTGCACGCTGGATCCCGAATCCCGCCACGGCATGCAAGGCGCCAACCGCAAGGTGAAGGGCACCATCCACTGGGTCAGCGCACGCCACGCCGTGGAGGCCCAGGTGCGTTTGTACGACCGGCTGTTCGACGTTCCCGACCCGGAAGATGAATCCGACGGCAAGGCCTGGTTCGACCACCTGAACCCGGCGTCACGCCACAGCGTGCGTGCACGCCTGGAGCCCGCGCTGCGCGACGCCACGCCCGAGCAGCATTTCCAGTTCGAGCGCATCGGTTACTTCGTGGCCGACCGCGCGGACCACGCGCCCGCGCACCCTGTGTTCAACCGCACCGTCACCTTGCGCGATTCGTGGTCGAAGCCGGCGCCCCGGGCGCCCTAGCCGATCCGCGTCGATCAATAAGCCGCCAGT
>JAICHS010000357.1 GCA_025924775.1 Rhodanobacteraceae bacterium | reverse complement strand
CAAATACGCGGCGTTGTACCACCTGCAGTTCCGCGACCCGGCGACGGTCGCGGCCTGACGCGGAGCGCGGGCGTGGCCATCGTGGATGAACTGCAGGCGGGCTGGTACGCGGATCGACAACCGCCACTGTGGGCCTTGCCGGTCGCGGCGCTGTACGGCGGCGTCGTGCGTGCGCGGCGCGGACTCTATCGCCATGGTGTGCTGCGCGCGCAACGTGTGCCGGTACCCGTGATCGTGGTGGGCAACATCGTGGCGGGTGGTGCGGGCAAGACGCCGCTGACCCTGGCCCTGGTGCAGGCCCTGCACGAACGTGGCTGGCGGCCGGGCGTGGTCAGTCGCGGTTATGGCGGCTCGGCGCGCGCGCCGATGCTGTTGCCACCCCAGCCCGATCCCGCCGTCGCGGGGGACGAGCCGGCGCTGCTGCGCGTGCGTTCCGGGTTGCCCGTGGCCGTTGGCGCCGCGCGCACCGCGGCCGCGCGCCTGCTGCTGGCCGAAGGCGTCGACGTGATCGTCGCGGACGATGGCTTGCAGCACTACGCGCTGGCGCGCGACGTCGAAGTCTGCGTCATCGACGGCGCGCGTCGCTGCGGCAATGGCCGGCTGCTGCCGGCGGGCCCGCTGCGCGAGCCGGCAACCCGCCTGCGCGACGTCGACTTCGTGGTGTGCAACGGTGGTAATACGCGCGGCCACGAGATCCCGATGCGGCTGGAGCTGGCTGCTGCCGTTGCGCTGGGCGATCCCGGACGCAGCACGCCCTTGGCCGCGTTTCTGGGCCAACGCGTGCATGCGGTGGCCGGCATCGGCAACCCGCGGCGCTTCTTCGACGCATTGCGCGGGCAGGGCATCGAGGTCGTCGAGCACGCGTACCCCGACCACCATCGTTACCTTCCCGCCGACCTCGCATTCGGCGACGAACGGCCGGTGCTGATGACCGAGAAGGACGCCATCAAGTGTGGGGCATTTGCGCAGCCCGGGTGGTGGAGCGTACCGGTGACCGCGGTGTTGCCGGATGCGTTCTTCGATGCGGTCAGCGCGCGGCTGCGGGCGTTACGCCCGGTCTAATCAAGGGTTGGTGGCATCCACAGCTTGCGTGTTGCCCGAGCCACGGCTCCCGGCTCCCGATTTCAGCAGCAGGGCCAGGAACGGCGGTGCGATCACGGACGTCAGCAGGCTCATGGCGATGATGACGGCGTACAGCTGATCGCCGAACACGCCGGCGGACAGGCCCAGCGCCGCCACCACGATGCCGACCTCGCCACGTGGAATCATGCCCACGCCCACGATCAGCGCGCTGCGCGGCCCCAGCCTCAGCGCACCCAACCAGCCGCCCACCAGCTTGGTGACCAGCGCCAGCAGCGTCGCGACCAGCAGCCACCCCAACGCTTCACCGCTGGCCAGTTTGCCCAGCTCGACCTTGGCACCCGTCAGCACGAAGAAGAACGGCGTCAGCAGCGCCAGCAGTGGCTGCATCTGCTCCTCCAGTTGCACGCGTTGGCGCGTTTCCGAGGCGATCATGCCGGCCAGGAAGGCACCGATGATCGCGGCCAGGCCAAAGCGCGTGGCCACCCACGCAAGCCCGAGGCACAGGGCCAGCACCACCAGCAGGGGCGACATCGGGTTGCGCGTGTGTTCCAGCCACCTGGCGCCGCGCCGCATCATCCAAGTGCCCAGCCAGCCCACCACCAGCACGAAGGCGACGGCTTCGCCCGCGATCACCGCCAGGCTGCCCACGCGCAGCGAGCCGCCGGCCTGGATCGCCACCACCACGCCCAACAGCAGCATCGCGAGGATATCGTCGATCACCGCGGCGCCCAGGATCACGCGGCTTTCGGTGCGACGCAATACGCCCATCTCCTTAAGCACCGCGGCGGTGATGCCGGCCGAGGTGGCGACGAACGCGGCCGCCACGAACAGCGAGCGCGGCCAGTCGGGCCCGAGCGAATGGGCCCAGAACGCGCCCGCGACGAACGGCACGATCACCCCGATCACGCCCACCGCAAAGGCGCTGCCACCTACGCGCTTGACGTCGTCGAGCCGGGTTTCCAGGCCGACCGAGAACAACAGCAGCACCACGCCGATTTCCGACAGCACTTCCAGCGGCTCGCTGGGCGTGATCCAGCCCAGCAGCGACGGACCGACCACGCAACCGGCCACGATCTGCCCGACGACGTCCGGCAGACGCACCCGGCGCGCGATGGCGCCGCCGACCTGTGCGGCGGCGAAGATGACGAAGACTTCCAGCAGCATCGCGGTGGTGTGGTCCATCGCGTGATGCTAGCCGACCATCGGAACGTATGCGTTGCAGTCCACGAACCCTTCCCCTGCTCGCAGGGGAAGGTGCCCGAAGGGCGGATGGGGGTACGTCGCACGGCCGCCCCCCACCCCAACCTTCCCCCGTAAACGGGGGAAGGAACTGCTATGCCGCGGTTTCCGGTGTCGAGATCGGCCGCCGTAGCGGCCGGTCGTGGCGCAGCCGCGTGAACACGTACACCGCTACCAGCGAGAACGCCGCCATCACCAGCACCGCGGCGCGAAAGCCCCGCACGTAGGCCGCGGGATCGTGGTGGTGGTCGCCAAGGAACACCGCCAGCAGCCACGACGACAGCGCGATGCCGAAGCTGATCACGAGGTATTGCACCGCCGACGTCACCGAGGACGCCTGCGCCGCGCGCTCGGGCGGCAGGTCCACGAACGCCAGCGTGTT
>JAICHS010000356.1 GCA_025924775.1 Rhodanobacteraceae bacterium | reverse complement strand
GAGGTCGATCTGCTCCAGCGTCATCTGTATGGCCGCGGGGCCGGTGGTTTCGGCTGGAATCCACACCGACCAGAACTGCGCGCCGACGTGGCCGCTTCGCAGCCGCGGAATGTCGGTCATCAGGTGCACCGCGTGGTCGCGATTCTTGCTGCGCAGGTTGGAGGTGTCCGCATCCAGGTCGAGCGCATCGATGTTGCCGAACTCGCTGCGGATTGCCCATGGCAGGTCGTTGTGGCCATCGATCACGGGCGTTTGGGTCAACACGCGATCGATGGGTGCCGCAAGCTCCGTGTGCGGTGTGGACTGTGGCGCAGCGGCCAGCGCGATGCAGGGCAGGGCCGCCAGCAGACAGGCGGCGATTCGGTGGTGCTTGGTCATGGCGTCCCCGGCAAGATGGTGCAGGAAGTGCCGCGTGACGCTCCTCGTGCGTCGCGCGGTTGCACCGGACTTTACCAGTGTGCCGGCGCGACATGTGCGTGGTCGGTACAAAGTGCTACGTTGCATGGTCATGAACGCGCGCGCGCCGCTGAAACTTGATGGACGAAACCCCGCACATCCGGCAGGTCGGGCGCGTCTGCAGTTGCCGGGCGTGAAGGTGTTGCCGCCGCCGGCTCGGCGCTGGCTGCGGCGGCAGGTGCTGGCAGTGCTGAGCCACTCAGGTCCGGCGCCGGACTACGACGCGCCGCGGGGGGATCCGGGCCTGTTCGGCCCCGACAGCGTCACCTGGAAAATCCACGCGGATTTTCCCGCGATGATGGCGGGCGGCCTGGCGGCGCTGATGCTGCAGACGCTGCATCCGCTGGCGCTGGCGGGCGTGTGGGACCATTCGGACTTTCGCCACGACACCTTGAAGCGGCTACGCAACACGATCGCGTTCGTCGCGCGCACCACCTACGCACCGCGCGCGCCGGCCGAAGCAGCGATCCAGCGCGTCCGGCGCATCCATTCAGGCGTCACCGGCGTAGCCGCCGACGGGCGCGCCTACAGCGCCGACGATTCGCACCTGTTGACGTGGGTGCATTGTGCCGAGGCCTGGTGCTTCCTGCGTGCCTACGAGGTGTACTGCCACGGGCCCGTCCCGCGCGCGGCACGCGACCGGTACCTGGACGAAACCGCGTTGATTCCGGAGGCGCTGGGGGCCTCCGGCGTGCCGCGTTCGCAGGCGCAGGTCGATGCGTTTTTCGACGGGATACGCGCGGAACTTGCGTTCGATGCGCGCACGCGCGAGGTGCTTGGCGTCCTGGGCGCGGTGAGCCTGCCGCTGCCGTTCGCGGGCGTGAGCCGCGAGCTGTTCTTCGGCGCGGGCGCGGCGTTGCTGCCCGCATGGGCGCTGGAACTGATGGGCCGGACGCGCGCGGCGCGCCTGCGCGACCGCGTCGCGGCGGGTGCGCTGAAAGTCATGGCGCCCAGCATTCGTGACGCGATGGCCGAAGGCGGGCTGGCGTGGCGCGCGTGCGCACGCACCGGCACCGATTACGCGGAGCTGTTCCGCTGGCCGGCATGACGGCGCACGGCTATCTTTGCGACGGCTTCCGACCGAAGGAAAACTTTCCGTGATCCATCTACCCGAGCTCGTGGCGCTGCTGACCGTGTTGCTGTTGCTGGTGGTGTCGCTGTTGACCGGCCGCGCGCGCGGCAAGTACGGCATCAAGGCGCCCGCGATCACTGGCCACCCCATGTTCGAGCGCGCATACCGCATCCAGATGAACACCCTGGAATACGCGGTGGTCTTCCTGCCGGCGCTGTGGTTGGCCGCACGTTGGGGCAACCCGACCTGGGCCGGCATCCTGGGGTTGGTATGGCTGGCCGGCCGCGTCTGGTACGTGGTCGCCTACCAGCGCGACCCGGCGTCGCGCGGCAAGCCATTCGGGCTGGCGATGCTGGCGCTGCTGTTGCTGATCGTGCTGGCGATCTGGGGCGTCGTGCGGTTGTTGTTGCAGCCGATGTGAGGGGGGCCGGGTCGCGCCACTGCATCAGTGGCGCAACTCGGCGATCAGCGCGTCCAGCCATGCCAGCATGGTGTCGATTTCTTCTGCGCAGACGTTGAGCGCGGGCATGAAGCGCAGCAGGTCGGGGCGCGGGGAGTTCAGCAGCAGGCCTTCCGGCGCGCGCTCACGCGCGGCCGCGACCAGTGCCGGGCCGTCGCCGCGGTCCAGCACCAGTGCGCGCAGCAGGCCGACGCCGCGCTCGCCGTGCATGCCCCATTTGGCCGACAACGCCTTCAGCCCCGCCGACAACTGGCGCGAGCGTGCGTGCACGGCGTCCAGGAATGCGGGCGCGGACACGATGTCGAACACCGCCACGCCGACTGCGGCCATCAACGGGTTGCCATTGAACGTGCCGCCCTGGTCGCCGGGTTCGAAGCAGCTGACGGCTTCGGTGGCGCACAGCGCCGCCAGCGGCACGCCGCCGCCCAGGCCCTTGGCCAGCGTCATGATGTCGGGCTGGATGCCGGCATGCTGGTGGGCAAACAGCAGGCCCGTGCGCGCGATGCCGGTTTGCACTTCGTCCACGATCAGCAGCAAGCCGTGTTCAAGCGTGAGCGCGCGCAAGCCCTTCAGGAACTGACGCCGCGCCGGTAGCACGCCGGCCTCGCCCTGCACGGGTTCCAGCATCACCGCAACCGTTTCGGCGTCGATCAGCGCACGCACCGAATCAAGATCGTTGAGCGTGGCCTTCGGAAACCCATCCACCTGCGGGGCGAATT
>JAICHS010000355.1 GCA_025924775.1 Rhodanobacteraceae bacterium | reverse complement strand
TGTTTGGCTACGGCTTGCGGCAGGAGCACGTGCGTACACCGGCTGCACCGCCCTCAGCATAAAAAAACCCGGCGCGGTGCGCCGGGTTCGAAGGGAACAGATCATTGCCGTCAATCGCGACGGCCGTGGCCGCCGCCGCGATGCCCGTGCTTGTCGCGATCCTTGTAGTGGCCGCGGTGACGGCCATTGTCATGCCCGCTACGCCAATTCGAGTCACGGCCCCAGTAGGCGCGGCGCATCCGCCAGTGATCGCCGCTACGTTCCCAGCGCGGCTGGTAATAGACGTAGCCGGGGCGGGAACGATGCCAGACGCCGCCGACCCAGACGTAGCGTCCACCGCCCCAGTTCCAGTAGCCCGGGGCCCAGACATAACCCGGACGTGGCATGGGAACCGCCTCGTACGGCATGGGCGGTGGCGGCGTGCCAACGCTGATGCCGATGCTCACCTGCGCCGTGGCGGATGGTGCGAAGGCGGTCATTGCGCCCCCGGCCATGGCGAGCGCGGCTAGCAGTGCGAGTTTGCGTGTATGCATGGTGGTTCTCCTTCGTGACCGGCCCTGAGGCCTCGTGCCGAGGATAACCGTACATGTCATCCATCTTTCGGTTTCATTGATCGTTCATTCATGCGGCCAGGGGTTTGCGTTCAGCACGGGTTAGAATGTGGAAATGAACAAAACAGCCATCGAAATGTCCCCCGGTGCGGCCAAGGCCGAGGCCACACCCTTGCGCTTCGTCACCGCCGGCAGCCTGTTCGATGGCCACGACGCCGCCATCAACATCATGCGCCGCATCATCCAGTCGCAGGGCGCCGAGGTGATCCACCTTGGCCACAACCGCAGCGTCGAAGACGTGGTGCGCGCCGCCCTGCAGGAAGACGCCGATGGCATCGCCCTGTCCAGCTACCAGGGCGGCCACATGGAATATTTCAAGTACATGGTGGACATGCTGAAGGAGCGCGGCGCTGGCCACATCCGCGTGTTCGGCGGCGGCGGCGGCACCATCACGCCGGACGAGGGCGCCGAGCTGCACGCCTACGGCGTCGAGCGCGTCTACCACCCGAACGACGGCATGCACATGGGCCTGGTGCCGATGATCGAGGACGTGGTCGTGCGCGCGCGCAAGGCGCGTGAATCGTGGGAGGGCACGCGCGACGTGCAAAGCCTCGTCGGCAGCGTAAGCATCGACGATGAGTCGAGCGTGGGGCAGATGCTGAGCGCGATCGAGGACGGGGCGCTTTCCGAATCCGAGTTGAAGCTGCTGCGCAAGCAGTGGGGAAACCGGGAAAACCGGGGTCAGAGTCACTTTTCGAAAGGCGGCGGGACAACAGCGACTGGTCGTGGGTCGAAAAGTGACTCTGACCCCGGTTTTCCCGCACCTGTCATCGGCATCACGGGCACCGGCGGTGCCGGCAAGTCGAGCGTCGTCGATGAGCTGCTGCTGCGCTTCCTGCACCATTTTCCGGAAATGCGGATCGCGGTGCTGGCGGTCGACCCGACCCGCCGCAAGGGCGGTGGCGCGCTGCTGGGCGACCGCATCCGCATGAATGCGCTGCGCAGCCATCGGGTGTTCATGCGCTCGATGGCGACCCGCCGCGCGCACGTGGCCACCAGCGCGGTGCTGCATGACTGCATCGCGTTCCTGAAATCGCTACCGTTCGACCTGGTCATTGTCGAAACCGCGGGCATCGGCCAGGCCGATACCGAAATCGTCGATCTGGTCGACTTTCCCGTGTACGTGATGACCAGCGACTACGGCGCGGCCAGCCAGCTCGAAAAAATCGACATGCTGGATTTCGCGCAGCTGGTGGTGCTGAACAAGTACGACCGCCGCGGCGCTGAGGACGCGCTGCGCGACGTGCGCAAGCAGTGGAAGCGCAACCACACCGCGTTCAAGACGCCGGACGAAGACGTGCCGGTGTACCCGACCATCGCCAGCCAGTTCAACGACCCCGGCGTCACCTGGATGTTCGCCAATCTGTGCCGGTTGCTAAAAAACCGGGGTCAGAGTCGCCTTTCGGGAGAGGGCGCTTCCAGTAACCGTGTTGCGGAATCGAAAGGTGACTCTGACCCCGGTTTCCCTCCCCACTGCGACTTCAATCCGCAGGTCGACACCTCGCTCAAGGAACCGCGCGCCACCGTGCTGATCCCCGGCAAGCGCGTGCGCTATCTCGCCGAGATCGCCGAGCAGGGCCGGGCCACCAACACCGACACGCGGCGGATGGCCGAAGCGGCGGCCAAGGCGCAGCACTACTACGAATCGCTGAAGGAACTGGAAGACAAGAAGCTGCCGCGCGAACTCGATGCCTATCAGTCCAGCGACATGCTTTCGCACATCGGCACCAATGCACCGGTTTCCGATCGCAGCCTGTTGCTGCTCCGCCAGCGCTACAACGAAGCCATCAAGGAACTCTCGGCCGAAGCCATCCAGCTTCTGCGCGACTGGCCTTCCCGCCGCGAAGCGGTGCAGGCGGAATTCAACGAATACACCGTGCGCGGCAAGGCCATCAAGGTCAACAACTACCGCGAAACCCTGTCGCACCAGAAGGTGCCGAAGATCGCCCCACCCACCACCAACGACTGGGGCGAACAGCTCAAATACCTGATGCAGGAAAACCTGCCCGGCGCCTATCCCTACACCGGCGGCGTGTACCCGTACCGGCGTTCCGGCGAGGATCCAACCCGCATGTTCGCGGGCGAGGGCACGCCCGAGCGTACCAACCGTCGCTTCCATTACCTCTCCCTCGGCCGG
>JAICHS010000354.1 GCA_025924775.1 Rhodanobacteraceae bacterium | reverse complement strand
GCATTCATGCCGCGGCTCCTTTCTGCTGCCCGGCCAGTTTGGCGTTGGCCGCGATGATCTGCTTGACCTCGTCATCGCTCGGATCGACGCCGATCTCGATGTGGGCGTCGTCGACGAAGTGGTACGGCATCACCACCATGTTCAGCGGCGCCGGCACGCCGTCGTAGACGCGCGCGGCCATGTCGTAGCGGGAATGGTGGCAGGGGCAGTAATAGCCGCCCTTCCAGTCGGGGTCGAACGGCTGCGGCTTGATCGCACCGTGGTAGTCGGGCACGCAGCCCAGGTGGGTGCAGATGTCGACGAACACCAGCCACTCGGGCTTGATCGAGCGCCACGGGTTCTGGCAGTACTTGGGCTGCTGCGAGTCCTTGGAACCGGGATCGCGCAGGCGCGAATCCTGCTTGGGCAGCCACTTCAACTGTTCCGGCGTGCGGTTGACGATGTCGACCGGCTGCTTTTGCCACAACACCGCAAGGCGCTGACCGGGCTCGATCTTGGCGAGGTTCACCTTGACCGGGGCCCCCGCCGCCTCTGCGCGCGCGCTGGGCAGCCAAGTGGAGACGAACGGGATCGCCGTGATGATCAAACCCGCGCCGCCGATCACGGCCGTGGAGCCAGTCAGGAACCTGCGTCGGTCCTTGTCGATACTTTCGTCCGCCATCTGCCTCTCCGCACTGCGTGTGGCCGTGCCCCCGGGTCCGCGGGCAACGGGGTTCGGCCCGCCTCACACGACCCGGATGAACGGCCGTATCCCGGCCGCACCCGTGTCATCCTCGGGCCCCAAAATCGTGTTAGTTTAGCGTTCGCCTCCGTGGCGCACAATCCAATCGCGCACCGCCAGGCCGCAACCCCATGCTGCACAAGCTCCGCCCCCTTATTTTCGTTCTGCAATTTGTGGCGGCCGGGCTGGCTGTGGCATTCCTGGTCAGCCTGGCGTGGCCGGGGCTTGGCGGGCACCTGCGCGACGCCCTGCACCTTTCGCACGCTGCCGCCCCCGCGGGCCAAGCGGAAACTGCGGAAACCCCGGGCGCGCATGCTTCCGGCCCCGCGTCCTACGCAGACGCCGTGGCGCACGCCGCGCCCGCGGTGGTCAACATCTACGCCGACAAGACCGTCACCGAGCGGCCCATCCAGATTTTCCAGGATCCATTGATGGGCGGGATCGCCGGCCCGGCCCTGAAGCGCCGCGAGCAGAGCCTCGGCTCCGGGGTCATTTTCACGCCCGACGGCTACGTGTTGACCAACAACCACGTGATCGCGGGCGCCGACGACATCCAGGTGATGCTGCACGACGGGCGGGTCGCGCACGCCAAGGTGATCGGCACCGACCCCGATACCGACCTTGCGGTGCTGAAGATCGACGCCGGCATCCTGCCCACCATCCAGGTGGACCCGGCGCCGCCGCGGGTGGGCGACGTGGTGCTGGCCATCGGCAATCCGTTCGGGATCGGCCAGACCGTGACGGCCGGCATCGTCAGCGCGCTGCAGCGGCAGTTGAGCCTGTCGCCCTACGAGGATTTCATCCAGACCGACGCCGCCATCAACAGCGGCAATTCGGGTGGCGCGCTGGTCAACGCCGGCGGCCAGCTGGTCGGCATCAATACCGCGATGCTGGACCGCGACGTCGGCGCGCAGGGCATCGGCTTCGCGATTCCGGTGCGCACCGCCAAGCGCGTGCTGGACCAGATCGTCGAACACGGCCACGTGGTGCGCGGCTGGCTGGGCGTGGAAGTCAGCAGCGTGATCGTGTCGGCCGACTCCGGCCTGCCGGCGGCGGCGCGGGGCGCCACGGTGGTGGACATTTACCCCGGCGGCCCCGCAGCGCAGGCCGGCCTGCAGCCGGGCGACATCCTGCTGAAGCTGGGCTCCCACCCCATCACCGATCCCATCGATTTCCGCGCCCGCGAGGCGGAACTGGCGCCCGGCACCAAGGTGGAGGTGTACGGGCTGCGCGCGGGCATCCCATTCCGCGCCGAGGTGGTGCTGACGCAACGCCCCAGCATCAACCCGGCCAACGTGCGCGGCTGAGTGCAATCGGGTGGATCTCGTCCACCGTCGCGGCCCGCCGGCGGAACCCGAACGGATCCGCCTGCGCCGAAATGGCCAGCCGCGGCCCGGCTATCCGCATCGGCTGCGCCAAGTTGCCACTCAATAGCGAAGCAGCGAGAGCAGCGGCAGGTCCGGCGGCCAGTGCGCGCGCCCGTGCAGGAACGTCAGCTCGACCACCACGGCAGCGCCCACGATCTCCGCGTTCAATGGCTGCAACAGTTGCCGTGCGGCACCCAGCGTGCCGCCGGTGGCCAGCACGTCGTCGACGATCAGCACGCGCGCACCGGGGGCCAGCGCATCGGCGTGCACCTCCAGCCGCGCCCGGCCGTATTCCAGGCGAAAGTCGGTACCCAACGTGGCCGCCGGCAGCTTGCCGGGCTTGCGCAACGGCACGAAGCCGGCACCCAACGCACACGCCAGCGCCGCGCCGAAGATGAACCCGCGCGCCTCGATGCCACAGACTGCATCCGGGCGGGCTTCCCGCCACGGCGCTGCCAGTGCCTCCACGCAATCGCGGAACGCCCGCGCGTCGGCCAGCAGCGGCGTGATGTCCTTGAACAACACGCCGGGTTGCGGAAAATCGGGGACGTCGCGCCCCCGCGCGGCCAGGCGCGCGCACAGCACGGCATCGGGCTCGACGGCGGCGCCGGGCAAACTCAAGTGGTCGCCGGACGCAACCGCAACGGCGGGACCGGCGCGGCGGCAGAACCCGATTC
>JAICHS010000353.1 GCA_025924775.1 Rhodanobacteraceae bacterium | reverse complement strand
CTAGCGAGAGTGAAGACAGCGATGCGATCGTAGAACGGTCAGCAACCGGCCCCATACAAACCGCCCCCCAACGGTTTGGCTAACTCAGCGGCGCGATCCTACCGCACATTTGCTGCCAATTTCCAGTGCGCAGGCAGCACGCCACCGCAGGCAAAATCAAACAAGAATCAATCGCGTTCGCCGCGGGCGCGCGCGGCCTCCTCGACGCCGATCAGCGCTGCAAGCGCACCACTTGCCAGCAGAGCCATGAGGCCCATGCCGACGAGGTTGATGACCATGCCGAGCGCCAAGGTGACCGGCGCGGCATGCGACACGGCGGTCGTAATGCCGTAGGCAATGCCGGCCGCGATCAGCAACATGCCTATCCACGCAACAACGCGTGCGGTGGCCAGGGCCAAACCCAGGTTGCGGGTTTGCAGTTTCCGGTACGGCAGCCAGCGGCGAGATTCCATGTCGGGGTTCCAAGAGATGCCGCTGCCAGAGCGGCTTGGGTAAAAGGTCAGGCCACGAGTGGCCGCTGTATTGCGGATGATTCCGAAGCCGCCACCCGCATTCAAACCGTTCCGTGATAAGGCGATCAGGAATCATCGCACGGCATCGCGAACAATCGGGTCCCAGATGGTCGTTCCGGTGCTTGTGACCCTGACCCGTCTCGAATGCCAGTGGCTGGAAGATACCCTGATCAGGGACGATCGTGCGACCAATGCGTCACCGCGTTGAAAAACATCCGGTAGCTGCCGATGGTTTCGCCGCGCCAGACCGGGTTGTTCGCGAACAGCAGCACGTGGCCTTTGCCGTAGCGTGCATCCACCACCGCGGCGCGCCCCGCCATGGCACCCCCATCGTCAAGCAGGCCCGAGATCAGCAATCTGTCGGCATCGGCCCAGCGCGCGATCACCGCGGGGCGGTCGCCCTGCGGAATCACGAACGGGTTGTTGCGGGCTTGTTCGGCATTCAGCGGTACGGCTTGCCACGGTTGCACGTCCGGCAATGCCGGCGGTTGCTGGAATGGTCGCCCTTGCGGCACGTCGGTGTCGTGCAGACCGCCACGCCCGGTCGGGCGCTGGTAGTCCTTCGCGGTCACGAGGCCACGATTGCCGATGGTCTGGTCAGCCACGTTGAAGGACATCCCGCCGGAGCTGTAAAGCGCGAAGGAATCCGGATAGCCGGCCGCCATCGGGTTGGCCTTGGCCACCAGGTCCGCGCGCAGCACGCTGCCAACCACGCGCAGGTCACCGGGCTTGGCCACCGACACGCCGGGCGCAAGCCCCACGTCGATCGCGAAACGCGCGGTGTCTTCCGAGGTGACCAAAAGCCCGCCCGCGGCCACGAAACGCTTCAGGTTGGCGACGCCGGACTCACCCAGGCCGGGCCGGACGTCGGGCGTGGAATCAATGCGCCCGAGGTTGGGCGTGAGCGCGGTCTTCTGCCACGGCATCGGATTGCCGTACATCGGCAGCCCATCGACGATCAGCTGCGTGCTGGCATGACCGACAGGTCCGAACAGGATCACGTCGTACTTCGCGTGCAGGTCGGGGTCGCGCGAAACGTCCTGGGTATTGATATAGGTGTACGGCACGTGCAGCTTGTCCAGAGCCATACGCCACCAGCCTTCGGTCTGCGTGGACAGCCACGTGTGCATCAGCGCGATGCGCGGCACGCTGCCCTTCACGCCCAGCGACGCCAGCGAGAATGCTGGCTGGTTGAAATCGCCTTGCACCTGGGCCATCGGCACCTTCAGCACGGCGGCATCGACGACGCGCGCGACGTCCACGCCAAACAAGTCGCCAAACGACCAGCCGGTGTCGTCGTACGGGTGCTTCTGGGGATCGTCGGGCGACCAGTACTGGCGGTCCAGCAAGGTGTCGGCGATGCGCGAGAACGGCTGGTCCATCCGGATGATCCAGCTTCCGGCCGGAAAGCTGCGTTGGGTCGCCGCAACCTTGGGCGGAACGACCGGCTTGGCTGCTTTGTCCTTCGACTTGTGGCTGGCGGCGGGCTCCGTGTCGTCCGCCACCGCGACCGTGAACGGCGCGCTGGCACGGCTGATCTCGACGTGCTGCAGGTGCAAGGCATGCAGCAGGTGCATCTGCGCGCCCTTGTCCTGCTCGCTGGCAGTCAGGACATACGCCGCCGGGCCGGCGAGCTGCGGCTTCTCGATCGAGCGTTTGGACTTCAACCAGAAGTTGTCGAGGAAATGCGGTCCGCGTTGCGCGAAGTAGTAAAGCGCGGTTAGCAAACCCGACTGCTCGTAGTTGTTGTTGTCACGCTGCGACCACAGCACCTTGGGCAGTGGCGGGTTGGGCTTGTACCACGCGCGTGCGTAATCGTCGGGATCGAGGATGCGCTCCTCGGTGTCGGCGCCGCCATTGCCGAAAGTCTCGTACAGGCGACTGATGCCGTTGTGCATCGCCGCGATGAACATGAGATACCCGGGGCTCCAGGTATCGAAGTTGCCGTGCGTGAACACGCCGGGCAAGCCGAGCTTGGTCAACTGTTCGACGTTGTTCCAGCCGATCTGCTGCCATTCGCTGGTGAGGATCGGATCGATCCACGCGTTGTAGGGCCCGTCGCCCACGGTGTTGTCGTACAGGAACGGTACCGATTCGTGCAGGTCGTGCAGCACCTGCGCGTGCCAACCCACGTAGGTGTTCAGCACATTCTTCGTGAGGTCCAGTGTCACCGCCATCGCGTCGCGGTTGTTGTCGTGCGCGACGTAGTGGCCCCAGTAGATCAGGTGCGGATAGTTCTGGCCGAGGTGCGCGCGATGCCACTTGTAGAGGTCGACCATGCGGT
>JAICHS010000352.1 GCA_025924775.1 Rhodanobacteraceae bacterium | reverse complement strand
GCAGCGGATCACCGGCGGTGATGAAGGGGATGAGCGCCGTGCGCCCGCCCGCGCGCAACGCCGCGAATCGCGCCTCGATGCGACCGCTCATAGCTCGATGTGCTCCCGCTTGGCGATCGTGTGCACGTCCTTGTCGCCACGCCCGGAAAGGTTGCACAGGATCAACTTGTCTTTCGGCATCGCGCGCGCCAGCTTGACCGCCTGCGCGACCGCGTGGCTGGATTCCAGCGCCGGCAGGATGCCTTCGGTTTCGCACAACAAATGGAACGCCGCCAGCGCCTCGTCATCGGTGATGCCGACGTATTCCGCGCGGCCGGTATCCTTGAGGAAGGCGTGCTCCGGGCCGACGCCCGGGTAGTCCAGCCCCGCCGAGACCGAATGCGTTTCGGTGATCTGGCCATCGTCGTCGCACAGCACGTAGGTGCGGTTGCCGTGCAGCACGCCCGGGCGGCCCGCCGACAGCGATGCCGCGTGGTGTCCCGTCGCGATGCCCTCACCCGCCGCCTCGGCGCCGACGATGCGCACGTCGCGGTCGTTGAGGAACGCGTGGAACAGGCCCATCGCGTTGGAGCCGCCGCCCACGCAGGCGGTCAGCACGTCCGGAAGCCGCCCGTACTCGTCCAGCATCTGCGCGCGCGCCTCACGCCCCACCACCGCGTTGAAGTCGCGCACCATCATCGGGTACGGATGCGGACCCGCGACGGTGCCGATGATGTAGAAGGTATCGGCGACGTTGGTCACCCAGTCGCGCAGCGCTTCGTTCAAGGCATCCTTCAAGGTCTGCGAACCCGACGTCACCGGCACCACTTCAGCGCCCAGCAATTTCATGCGGTACACGTTGATCTTCTGGCGCTCGATGTCGACCGCGCCCATGTACACCACGCATTTCATGCCGAAGCGCGCGCACACCGTGGCCGTGGCGACACCATGCTGGCCCGCGCCGGTTTCGGCGATGATGCGGCGCTTGCCCATCGCCCGCGCCACCAGCGCCTGGCCGATGGTGTTGTTGATCTTGTGCGCGCCGGTGTGGTTCAAATCCTCGCGCTTGATGAGGATCTGCGCGCCGCCGATGCGCTCCGACAAACGCCTGGCGTGATAGATCGGCGAGGGCCGGCCGACATAGTGTTTCAGGTCGTCGGCGAATTCCTTCTGGAATGCAGGGTCGTCGCGCAGGCGTGTGTACGCGGCGGTCAATTCCTCCAGCGGTGCGATCAGCGTTTCCGCGACGAAGGTGCCGCCGTACGGCCCGAAACGACCCTGCGCATCGGGAAACGCGTGGTAATCCACGGGAGCGGGAATGCGTGGGGCATCGGTCATCGCTGCACTTCGTCCTGCGCGGCGCGCACCGCCGCAAAGAAAGCCTGCATTTTGGCAGCATCTTTGATCCCAGGCGAGGCCTCGACGCCACTGGCGAGATCGACGGCCCACGGTTGCACCGCGCGAATCGCCGCGCCCACGTTGCCGGCGTTCAGGCCGCCCGCGAGGATGATCGGCCGCGCAAGGTCGCGTGGCACGCGCGACCAGTCGAAGGTTTTGCCACGTCCGCCCTGCTGGCCCGGCGGATGGCCATCCAGCACGAACCCGGCGGCACGCGGATGCGCTGCTGCGACAGCGTACACATCGACGTCACCGTCCATGCCCAGGGCCTTGATGTAGCGCACGCCGAACGATTCGCAGAACGCCGCGCCCTCGCTGCCATGAAACTGCACCAGGTCGGGTTCGACGTCGCGCACCGCCTGCCGCACCTGTTCCGCCGGCAAATCGTGCACCAGGATCACGGCATCCACGAAGGCCGGCAGCGCGTCGCGAATCGCACGCGCGCGCCCGGTCGACACACAACGGGGGCTGCTCGGCGTCAGCACCACACCGATTGCGTCGGCGCCCAGCCCGCACGCGAGCAGGGCGTCTTCGACGCGGGTGATGCCGCAGATTTTTACGCGGGTACGGGACATGCAGTGCGATCGCGCGCAGGCGCGCTCCTACAGGGTCACTTCAGGCGGAAGGCCCCATTGTGACGGATACCGCGGCCCGATGAACGTCAGCCCTTGCGGCATCGCGGTGACGCCCGCGGCGTCGCGGTCGCGCAGGGCCAGCAGCTCGCCAATCCAGCCGACGGGCCGCTCGCCGCGCCCGACCTCCAGCAACGAACCCGCGATGTTGCGCACCATGTGGTGCAGGAAGGCATTGGCCTCGATCTCGATGACCACCTGCTCGCCCTGCCGCCGCACGCTGGCCGCAATCACGTTGCGACGCGCGTGCCGAGCCTGACAAGAGGCGGCACGGAACGACGAGAAGTCCTGTTCGCCCAGCAACGCCTGCGCCGCGGCGTGCATGGCGTCCGCATCCAGTGGCACGCGCTCCCACGCGAGGAAACGCGCGTCCAGCGCCGGGCGCACCGCACGGTTGAGGATCGCGTAGCGATAGCGCCGCGCGCGCGCGGAAAAACGCGCATTGAAGGTATCCGGTACGGCTTGTGCCCACAGCACCGCCACGCTGCGCGGCAGGCGCGTGGTCGCGCCCAGCACCCAGCCACGCGGGTCGCGCTCGGCCACGGTGTCGAAATGCACAACTTGGCAGCGTGCGTGCACACCCGCGTCGGTACGGCCCGCGCAGGTGACCTCGATCGGGTGATCGGCGACGAACGCCAGCGCGGCCTCGACTTCCGCCTGCACGCTCGGGCCATGGCTGAGCCGCTGCCAGCCAAAAAAACCGGTGCCGTCGTATTCGATGCCCAGGGCGACGCGCATGGCGTCAAGCGCCCCTAACCCGCGGCATCAGCCAACAGGCGCCTGGCCGCATCCTTCTGGACCTG
>JAICHS010000351.1 GCA_025924775.1 Rhodanobacteraceae bacterium | reverse complement strand
TTCGAGGCAGCGTGATGCAGCTGCCCGAAATACACGTCCTCCAAGTCCGGCGGCACACTCTCGAAACCCTCATCCGGCCTGGCGTCGGCCAGCACGTGGATCAGCGTCGCGCCCCCCGCGAGACGCGTGGACAACACCGTCATGCGTTCGCGATAGTCCGGCAGCGCGGCCTTGTCGATCGCGCGCCGCCAGACCTTGCCCTCCAGCGCGCGAATCGTCTCGCGCGGTTCGCCGGTCAAGCGCACACGGCCTTCGGCGATAATTGCCATGCGCGGGCACAGTTCGGTCACGTCCTCGACGATGTGCGTGGACAGGATCACCACCACGCGCTCGCCGATCTCGGCCAGCAGGTTGAGGAAGCGTTGGCGCTCTTCGGGATCGAGGCCGGCGGTGGGCTCGTCCACGATCACCAGCCTGGGGTCGCCGATCAGCGCCTGCGCGATGCCGAAGCGCTGGCGCATGCCGCCGGAAAAACCGCCAAGCTTGCGCTTGCGCACATCCCACAGGTTCACCTGATTCAGCAGCGCATCGACCAGGTCGCGGCGCTCGCCACGGCGCGTGACGCCCTTCAGCACCGCGAAGTGGTCCAGCATCGCTTGGGCGCTGACCTTGGGGTACACGCCAAATTCCTGCGGCAGGTAGCCCAGCACGCGGCGGGTCGCCTGCTTGTCGGCCAGCACGTCGATGTCGCCCAGCTTGATGCTGCCCGTGTCCGGGTCCTGCAGGGTCGCGATCGTGCGCATCAGTGACGACTTGCCGGCTCCATTCGGGCCCAGCAGGCCAAACATGCCGTTGGGGATGTCCAGCGACACGTCGCTCAAAGCCCGGACGCCGTTCGGGTAGGTCTTGGACAGGTTGCGGATGGTCAGCATCGCGTCGGCTCCATGGCGGCTGGAATTCGTTGCCCGCCGACAGTCTGCCCACGCGGCCGGCGCCTTGCCATGCGCCACTGGTCACTGTGACTTTCGGGTCAGCCCGCTCCGTACATGACGAACGCCGCCAAATGCGCGAAACTGGGGGTCTTGCGGCTTGACTGGACTTGAAGGAATCGGACATGGCAGACGTGCACGAGGCTAAGGTACCCGACATCGGCGATTTCAGCGGGGTGCCGGTGATCGAGGTGATGGTCAAGCCCGGTGACCACGTGGACAAGGACCAGGGCCTGGTGACGCTGGAATCGGCCAAGGCCACCATGGAAGTGCCGGCGCCCTTCGCGGGGACGGTCAAGACACTCACGGTCAAGGTGGGCGACGAGGTCTCCGAGGGCAGCGTGATCGCAACGATCGAGGCCGAAGGCGGCGATGCGGCAGCTGCAAAACCCGAGTCGCCGCAGAAGCCGGAGCCGGCTTCTCCCCCTGCGTCTTCGAATCAAGCTCCTCCCTCTGCGCAGCGGCGGGAGGTACCAAAGGCGGAGCGGGAAAGTTCCGCGCAAGCCTCGCCCCCGCCCCAACCCGCCCCCGCAAGCGGGGGCGGGAGTCCAGGTGTTGCTTCCCACGCAAGCGGGCGAAGTGAGCCGGCGACGGGGCGCCGCGCACCGCCCATCCCGTTCGACGCCGACTCGATCCTGCCCGAAAAGGTGCCCTACGCCAGTCCCGCGGTGCGCGCCTTCGCGCGCGAACTGGGTGTGGACCTTGCACGCGTCACCGGCAGCGAACGCGGCGGCCGCATCACCAAGGAGGACGTACAGAAGTTCGTGAAGGCAGCGATGAGCGGAGGTGCCGGTCTTCCCGCGCAGGCGGGGGAAGGCGGACTGCGATTGCTGCCGTGGCCCCAGATCGACTTCACGAAGTTCGGTGCCATCGAAACCCGGCCGTTGTCGCGCATCAAGAAGCTTTCCGGCGCCAACCTTGCGCGCAACTGGGCGATGATTCCGCACGTCACGCAGTTCGAGGACGCCGACATCACCGACCTCGAGGCGTTGCGCAAGACGCTCAACCGGGAAAACGAAAAGGCCGGCATCAAGGTCACGCTGCTGGCGTTCCTGATCAAGGCTTCGGTGGCGGCGCTTGAGAAGTATCCCGACTTCAACGCCTCGCTGGATGCGTCGGGCGAAAACCTGGTCGTGAAGCACTATTTCAATATCGGGTTCGCCGCCGACACGCCGAACGGACTGGTCGTGCCGGTGATCCGCGACTGCGACAAGAAGGGCGTGCTGGCGATCGCGCAGGAAATGTCGGCGCTGGCCAAGAAGGCCCGCGACGGCAAGCTGACGCCGGCCGAAATGTCGGGCGGCTGCTTCTCGATCTCCTCGCTGGGCGGCATCGGCGGCACCCTGTTCACGCCCATCATCAACGCGCCGGAAGTCGCGATCCTGGGCGTGTCGCGTTCGTCCATGCGACCGGTGTGGGACGGCAAGGCATTCGCGCCACGCCTGATCCTGCCGCTGTCGCTGTCCTACGACCACCGCGTGATCGACGGCGCCGCCGCGGCACGCTTTGCCACGTATCTTGCCGGGCTGCTGGCCGACATGCGCAGGGCGTTGCTGTAGGGCGGGGACCGCGCGCATGCCCGCCACGCTGTCCGCGGTCACAGCCAGTGCCCCCGCGGCTTTCGTGGCGGGCGATGTATTGACCCGCATCGACGGTATCCTGGGTTTCCAGCTGTTCCACACCCACGACATCGAAGTCACCGTCGGCACCCTGCTGGCGGCGGTGGTCGTGCTGCTGCTGGTGTGGTTGGTGACAGCCCTGGCGCGGCGCGCGTTCGCGCGCTACGGCGCGCGCCACGGCAACCAGGCGCTGATCTACACCGTCGCGCGCGTCACCCACTATGTGTTGCTGGTCGTCGGCATCCTGATCGCGCTCAGCGTGGCGG
>JAICHS010000350.1 GCA_025924775.1 Rhodanobacteraceae bacterium | reverse complement strand
GCCGGTACTGCGGGCAGCATTTTCTCGAGCGGTCCGGGTATCAACCCCTACACCGATCAGGTGACCCCTTCCAGCTACTGGCAGTTGGGTGGCACGGGCGCGAGTGAAAACACGGTGGTGCTGACGCTGACGGGCAATACGTCCACCAACACGTTCGGCATCTTCAGTCAATCCGACCCCACCCAGATGTTGAAACTGTTCGCTGGCGGGGCGACCCAAGGCTATCAGACCAGCCTTCAGTATTTTCCTTTGGCGGGAACACTGAAAGTCACTGAATCTGACGCATTCGGCAATACGGTGTACACGAACACTGTCAATGCGGCCGGCTTCACGACATTCGGGTATTACCTGTACGTGCCGAACAACAGTGCGACCTTCTATTCCGATTCGTCGCTGAACCAGGACGGCATTGCGCACGCGGTTGCGTACGCGGGCGATGGCCAGAACACGGTCGCATTCAACGGCCTCAAGTTCCTGAGCGGCGAGTTCCTTCTGGCTTGGGAAGACACGCCGGCCGGGACCTCGGATCTCGATTACAACGACTTCATCGTGATGGTGGAATCGGTCCATCCGGTTCCGGAGCCGGCGGTGCTCGGCATGTTCGGTCTGGGCGTGCTGCTGCTGGGTGGCTTCACGGTGTTGCGCCGCCGTTCCTACAAGGCCTGAGGCGAGTCCCGTCCCGGGTTTGCAGCAAGCAAATGGTTGCACTCGATGGCCCGCCAATCGGCGGGCCATTTTTTTCAGCGCCGCCGCAAGCGCGCCGACTGCCACCCTGCCGATCGCCGGAGTCCGATCAGTGGTTCCCTACTGGTACGTTTCGTGCATAATGATAACTACGTCACAGAACAAGGGGTGCGGCTTTGGCTATGGAGCGGCTCAGGATTGACTTGATCGCGGCCGCACGGCCGAATTTCATGAAGGTCGCACCGCTGTTCCATGCGCTGCACGGACAGCCGTGGTGCCGGGTGCGGCTGGTGCATACCGGCCAGCACTACGACAAGAACATGTCGGAGGCATTCTTCCGCGACCTGCGCCTGCCCCCGCCGGACCTGCATCTGGGCGTCGGCAGCGGCAGCCATGCCGAACAAACCGCCAACGTGATGCTGGCCTACGAGCGGGCTTGCGTGGCCGATCGCCCGGACCTGATCGTGGTGGTCGGGGATGTGAACTCGACGCTGGCCTGCGGGCTGGTCGGTTCCAAGCTGCACATCACCGTCGCGCATCTGGAGGCGGGGTTGCGCAGCCGCGACCGCAACATGCCCGAGGAAATCAACCGGCTGGTCACCGACACCGTGGCCGACATCCTGTGGACGCCTTCGCCGGACGGTGACGAAAACCTGCTGGTCGAGGGCGTGGCGGCGAACAAGATCACGCGCGTCGGCAACATCATGCTCGATTCCTACGAATTGATGCGCGACGCCATCGAGGCCAGTGCGGCGCGCGACAAGCTTGGATTGCGGGCGCACGAATACGGCGTGGTCACGCTGCACCGGCCATCCAATGTCGACGAGCCCGAGCCGCTGGCGGCGCTGGTCCGGCAATTGAAGGCGGTCGGGGCGCGCCTGCCGCTGGTGTTCCCGGTGCACCCGCGGACCCGCAAGAACCTGGAAGCCTTCGGCTTGTGGCCGGAGCTGGCGCAAGCCCCCGGGCTCACGCTTGCCGAGCCGCTGGGCTACGTCGATTTCATGAACCTGGTGTGTGGCGCGCGCGTGGCAATCACGGACTCGGGCGGCGTGCAGGAAGAAACCACTTACCTCGGCATTCCCTGCTTGACCCTGCGCACCACCACCGAGCGCCCGATCACGGTAACCGAGGGCAGCAACCGGTTGGTGGCGACGGACGCGCTGGCGCGCACGGTCGAGGACATTCTCGCCGGTCGCTGGCGACACGGGCGCAAGCCCGCGCTGTGGGACGGCCATACCGCGGCGCGCGTCGTGGCCGATATCCGCCGGCGCCTGCTGCGTGAAGCCGACGGCGCGGCCGTGGCCGATGCTCGGCAAGCGGCGGGCGTCGCCTGAGAAACCGCAGGCGGGACCGGTTGCGCAGCAACAGCCGACAGGTGCGTCAGGAAGCCTCCAGTCATGCACGACATCGTCATCGCCAGCTACCTGATTGCCGCCTGCGCGTTCCTCGCGGGCACGGCGTTGCTGGCGGTCAGCTGGCGCGGCCAGCGCACCGGCGCGTTGCTGATCCTGGCCACGCTGGTGTCGGCGCTGTGGGCTGCGTTGCTGGCTTACGCAGAATGGCGCCGTGATGTTGCCACCACCTGGGTGTTGCTGGCCGAAGCGCTGCGTTACGGCGCGTGGCTGGTATTCGTAGGCGCGCTGCTCGGTGCCTTGCCGACGTCCGGCTTGCTGCGCGGCTTGCGCGTCGCGGGCCACGCGTTGTGGATCCTGCTGGCACTCTACTGCCTGTGGCCGATCACGCGCCTGGCGCATCCTGCGGTGTTGCAGTTCAACATCGGCGTGCCGCTGTTCGGGATGCTGCTGTTGGCCCTGGTCGGCGTGGTGTTCCTGGAACAGATCTTCCGCAACGTCGATCCCGAACAGCGCTGGGCGTTGAAGTTCCTGGTAATTGCGCTGGGCGTGCTGTTTGCGTACGACGTGTTCCTGTATTCCTATGCGGTGCTGTACCGGCAGGTCAATACCAGCGCGTGGGCGGCACGCGGCTTCGTCGATGCGTTGCTGGTGCCGTGGCTGGTGGTGGCGGCCGCGCGCAATCCGGTATGGTCGCTGGATGTGCGGGTATCGCGGCGCGCGGTGTTCTATTCCTCGAGCCTGCTGGTGGTGGCCTGCTACATCATCGCCACCGCGG
>JAICHS010000349.1 GCA_025924775.1 Rhodanobacteraceae bacterium | reverse complement strand
GAAGCCTCGAACTTGCCGCCCCAGCCGGTAAACCGGAAGTCCGCCAATGTGTAGCGGCCGTTGCCGTCAAGCAAGGTCAACGGACCGGAATCGCGCAGCCAGGTATCGTTGTAGGGAATCTCGACGAAGCGCACGCGTGCCAGTTCGGCGCCTGCTTCGCGCAGGCACTCGGCGGCGTGCGCGCCTACTTCGGCATCGGGCGCGCAGACGATGGTGGTTTCGCGCTGCGAAATCGCCGCGGCCAGGGCCGCACAGGTGCCCTCGACGGAGTCGAGCCGCGCAGCCCAGTCGGTGCCGGCATGCGGCCACGCCAGCAGCACCGCGGCTTGCGGCTCCCATTCGGCTGGTAGTCGCAATTGGGTGGATTCCATATTGACTGACCCTCGGTCGGAGCCGCTGTTGTGAAAAGTCAGGCCATGGAAGGCCGTCTTGCCCCGCATGGCTTGGAAACCGTCCAAGTCTGCGGGCACCGGGCCATGCGGCGATCAGGGACGATCGCACGATGCATCTGATAAGTCAGGGCAGGAAGCCCGTTCAGACGTTCGCCGGGTGCGGGCGAATGTTCGTACTTGATCGTTGGACGAAGCAGCGATCAGGGACGAACGTACCTATAACGCGTGGGGCCCGGGCGTCCGCAGCACGCTGTGGATCACGTGGCTGTATTCGAAATACACGATGTACTTCGCGTATTCCCAGCGGTGGATGGGCGGCTGGTGCTTGGAGCTGCCGCCACGGGTGGCCAGCACCTTCAGCGGCGCGCCGTATTCGCGCTTCACCTGGTCCATGGTCATGCCGCGCGCGGGCATGTTGTAGCGATGTTCCTGCTGCACCTTCATGCGCAGGCTTTCGGCGTGGGCGGGTGCCGGCAACAGCAGCGGCGTGACGGCCAGGGCGAGGGTGGCGGCGATCAGACTGGTAGCGATGCGTTTCATGGCGATGCTTCCCCCGGCGCCCCGTGCGCCGATGCGCATTTGTAGCAAAAACCGCCTGAACGCGCCAGCGGACACGGTCACGAAAAAGGCCGCTTGAAGCGGCCTTTTTGTTTACCGCTGGCGGGCCTTGAAGCGCGGATTGCTCTTGCAGATCACGAACACCTTGCCGCGCCGGCGCACGACCTTGCAATCACGATGCCGCTGTTTGGCGGACTTCAGGGACGAAAGCACCTTCACGGCGGACTCCTCACAGACGGTATGGCTGAAATAAAGCCGGAAAGTGTAGCGCGTGCAATGGTTTGCCGCAAGCCTGCGGACACATCCGGGGCAGCCGGGTATCCTACGTGGTTTCGCCCCCCGACGTTGACGGAGTGACCCCGTGGCAGCCGATCTCGACCAGCAGTGCATCAATACCATTCGTTTCCTGTCGGTGGACATGGTCCAGAAGGCCAAGAGCGGCCACCCGGGCCTGCCGCTGGGCGCCGCGCCGATGGCTTACGTGTTGTGGACGAAGTTCCTGAAGCACCATCCGGCCGACCCGCACTGGGCCGATCGCGACCGCTTCGTGCTGTCCGCCGGGCACGGTTCTGCGCTGCTCTACAGTCTGCTGTATCTGACCGGCTACGACCTGTCGCTGGATGACATCAAGCAGTTCCGGCAGTGGGGCAGCAAGACGCCAGGGCATCCGGAACGCGGTCATACCGCGGGCGTGGAGACGACGACCGGTCCGCTGGGGCAGGGTATGTCGAACGCGGTCGGCATGGCGCTGGCCGAGGCGCAGCTGGCGGCGCGTTACAACCGCGACGGCCACAAGGTGGTCGATCACCATACCTATGCGATCGTCAGCGACGGTGACCTGATGGAAGGCGTGGCGTCGGAAGCGGCGTCACTGGCCGGGCACCTGAAGCTCGGCAAGCTGGTCTGCCTGTATGACGACAACTACGTGACGCTGGCCGCCGGCACCGACATCACCTTCACCGAGAACCGCGCCGCGCGCTTCAAGGCCTACGGCTGGCACGTGCAGACGGTCGCGGACGGCAATGACCTCGATGCCATCGAAAAGGCCATCAAGCGCGCCAAGGGCAAGAAGGACCAGCCGTCGATGATCCTGGTGCGCACCCACATCGGCTACGGCTCGCCGCTGCAGGACAGCTTCAAGTCGCACGGCTCGCCGCTGGGCGCCGACAACGTCGCGGCCACCAAGAAAAAGCTTGGCTGGCCCGAGCAACCGGCGTTCCTGATTCCCGACGAAGCGCTGGCGCATTTCCGCGAAGCCGAGAAAAAGGGCAAGGGCGCCGAGGCTGGCTGGAAACGCCGTTGGAACAAATATGCCAAGGCTTTTCCAGCACTTGCGGATGAATTACAAGGTTCGTTCGATGGCAAGTTGCCGGCCGGTTGGGATGCCGACATCCCGGTGTTCCCGGCCGACGCCAAGGGCATCGCGACGCGCGTCGCAGGTGGCAAGGTGTTGTCGGCGATTGCCCCGAAACTACCCGCGATCAGCGGCGGTTCGGCCGATCTCGATCCGTCTACGCATACCGCGGTCAAGGGCCTTGGCGTGTTCTCGCCGGGCGCAGAGTCCGACGAGCAGGGCAGCCCCGACGAGGTGTGGAGCTACGCCGGGCGAAACCTGCACTTCGGTGTACGCGAGCACGCGATGGGCGCGATCGCCAACGGCATGGCCGCGCACGGCGGCTTCATTCCCTACACCGCCACCTTCATGGTGTTCTCCGACTACATGCGCCCGCCGATCCGGCTGGCGGCCATCATGGGCCTGCGCGTCATCAATGTGTTCACGCATGACTCCATCGCGGTGGGCGAGGACGGCCCGACCCACGAGCCGGTCGAACAACTTGCGGCGCTGCGCGCGATCCCGAACCTCGACGTGATCCGTCCG
>JAICHS010000348.1 GCA_025924775.1 Rhodanobacteraceae bacterium | reverse complement strand
GGTGGTCTTGCCGGAGCCGGTTTCGCCCGCGATTACCAGAACCGGGTGTTCGCGGATCAGGCGCGTGATTTCGTCCGCGCGCCGCGTGATCGGCAGCGCCTCGTCCAGCGTGAGGGGCGGCACCAGCGCGGCGCGGGCCTCGCGCTGCGCCACCGAGGCCGCCACCTCCCGCGCCAGCTTGCGCAACGCATCCGGCGAGGCGGGATGCTTGCGTTCAAGGCCGCGCAAGCGCGCGCGCAGTTTGCCCGCATCGTGCGTCAACGCATGCTGCAGCAGGCACTCCAATGCGCGCGGCGATGGCGCAGCGCCACTGTCCGCGTGAGGCTTCGATTCCATTTCGCCATGGTACTTGGAGCCTGACACCCGCCTCTCCACCCAGCGACAAAACCGTTTGGAGGCGCGGAAACGTTACATCCGGCCTGAAAAATCGTCCCGAACCGTGCATCATTTGGGCTTTTGCCGCTACGGACAATTGACTACCATGATCCGCACCTCCTGGTTGCTGGCCACCGCCATCGCCTGCGCCTGCACCGCCTGCTCACAACAATCGCCCTCCTCCGGTTCCGCGCCGGTGGCGCCGGAAGGCTCTGCCGCCGGCGCGACCACCACGGCCACGCCGGCGCCGGCCAGTACCGCGCCCGACATCGGCATCAACCTTGCCTACCTCGACAAATCGATCGAGCCCGGCGACAACTTCTTCCAATACGCAAACGGCGACTGGCTGAAGACGGTGCAAATTCCGCCCGACCGTTCCAGCACCGGGGCGTTCTACGACATCTTCAAGCTCACCGAGCAACACACCGCCGACCTGATCCGGAGTGCCGGCGCGGGCCACCCGGCTGCGGGCAGCAACGCGCGCAAGATCGCCGACTACTACGCGGCCTACATGGACACCGCCGCGATCGACAAGGCGGGCCTCACCCCGCTGCAGCCGGAGTTCGACGCCATCCACGCGATCAAGACCCGCGCAGACTTGGCGCGGGTGCTGGGTTCGCGCCTGCGGGCCGATGTCGACCCGATCAACGCCACCCATTTCCACACCTCGCACCTGTTCGGCCTGTTCGTGACCAAAGGCCTGGAGGAAGCCTCGACCCAGATTCCGTACCTGCTGCAGGGTGGCGTGGCGATGCCCAGCCGCGACTACTACCTCTCCAACGACCCGCACATGGTCGAAGCGCGCGGCAAGTACCAAACCTACGTCGCCGCGCTGCTGAAGCAGGCTGGCATCGCCGATGCCGACAAGCAGGCCGACGCGGTGATCGCGCTGGAAACGAAAATCGCGCGAGCGCAGGCAAGCCTGGTGGCCAGCGAAGACATCCACAAGGCCAACACCCTGTGGACGGTCGCGGAATTTTCGAAGCGGGCGCCGGGGTTGGACTGGGGCGCCTACTTCAAGGCCGCCGGCCTGGACAAGGTGAAGCAGATCGACGTGTGGCAGCCGTCCGCGATCACCGGCGAGGCCAAACTGGTCGCAAGCCAGCCGCTCGACGCCTGGAAAGCGCTGCTGGTGTTCCACACGCTGGACAGCGCCGCTCCGCTGATGCCCAAGCCGTTCGAGGAACTGAACTTCAATTTTTACGGCAAGACGCTGCAAGGCACGCCCGCGCAACAGGAACGCTGGAAGCGCGCGGTCGGTGCCACCAACACCGACCTCGGCGACGCAGTCGGGCAACTGTACGTCCGGAAATACTTCCCGCCTGCGGCCAAGAAGGCGGCCGAGGCGATGGTCAAGAACCTGATCGCGGCCTACCGCACCGGTATCCAGAACCTCGCCTGGATGTCGCCCGCGACCAAGCAGAAGGCCGAAGCAAAACTCGACACGCTGATCGTCGGCGTCGGCTACCCCGACCAGTGGCAGGACTATGCGGCACTCGAGATCAAACCCGACGACGCGCTCGGCAACCACCTGCGCGCGCTGAAGTTCGAGTACGACGTGGCCAGGGCGCGCATCGGCCAGCCCATCGACGACCACCAGTGGTGGATGACGCCCCAGACGGTGAACGCGGTGAACCTGCCGCTGCAGAACGCCCTCAACTTCCCGGCCGCGATCCTGCAGCCGCCGTTCTTCGATCCCAAGGCCGATCCGGCCGCCAACTACGGTGCGATCGGCGCCGTCATCGGCCACGAGATCAGCCACAGCTTCGACAACACGGGCGCCGACTTCGACGCCCAAGGCCGCCTCAAGAACTGGTGGACGCCGGCCGACCTCAAACACTTCGAGGCCGCGACCGACGCACTCGCGAAACAGTACAGCGGTTACGAAGCCCTGCCCGGCTTGTTCGTGAACGGCAAGCAGACCCTGGGTGAAGACATTGCCGACGTGTCCGGCCTGACCGCCGCGTACCGCGCGTACCACCTGTCGCTGGATGGCAAGCCCGCACCGAAAATCGATGGGCTGTCCGGTGACCAGCGCTTCTTCATCGCCTTCGGCCAGGCGTGGCGCGGCAAGACCCGCGACGCCGCGTTGCGCCAGCAGCTTGCCACCAACGTCCACGCACCCGGGCAGTTCCGCGCCGAAACCGTGCGCAACCTCGACCCGTGGTACCAGACCTTCGACGTGCAGCCCGGCCAGAAGATGTATCTGAAGCCGGCTCAGCGCGTGAAGATCTGGTGAGCGCGGTCGTCTGCTGTCGCGCCGTGATTTGGACGGCGCGGCAGCATTCCCCCTCCGCCAGACTCCGCGACGCGCCGCTCGACATGGTCGGCATCATGCTGGAGCCCGCGTCGCATGGTGGCTACGAAGTCGCGGGCACCGCTGCCGGCGTGAAAAACATCCAGGCCGGCGACCGCTTGCTGGAGGTCGCCGGAAAGGATGTTGCGCAGGCACCCTTCCCGCACGTC
>JAICHS010000347.1 GCA_025924775.1 Rhodanobacteraceae bacterium | reverse complement strand
GGTTGCTGCACCAGCGGATCGCCCGCCAGCAGGAACAGGAAGCACACCGCCAGCGCCAGGATGAAGGCAACCACCTGGCTGCGGGTGAGCACCGACAGGCATTCGCTGATCGCGAGGAATGCGCCGGCCATCAGGAAACTGCCGATGTAGCTGGCCAGGATCACGCCGTTGTCGGGGTGGCCAAGGTAGTTGACCGTCAGCCACATCGGGAACGTCAGCGCCAGCGCGGCGCCGATGTACAGCCACGCGGCCAGGAATTTGGCAAGCACGGCCTGCCACGACCGGATCGGCATCGTCAGCAACAGCTCCAGGGTGCCGCTGCGGCGCTCTTCCGCCCATAGCCGCATCGCCAGTGCCGGCACCAGCACCAGGTACAACCACGGGTGGAAGCGGAAGAACGGATCGAGGTCGGCCTGGCCGCGTTCAAAAAACGCCCCCAGGTAGAACGTGAACGCGCCCGCCGACAGCAGGAAAATCACCGCAAACAGCCACGCGACCGGCGTGATCAGGTAACCGTGCAGCTCGCGCAGGAACACGCCGCGAAACGCGCGGCCGCGCAACGTGCGCTCGGCATCGCCCGTGGCGTCCACGCTCACGCCGCCACCGCCGATTCCGTCGCGGCGTCACCGGTGACCTGGCTGAACACGTCCTCCAGCCGCCCGCGCTCCAGCTGCAGTTCTTCCACGCGCACGCGTTGTTCTTCCAGCAGCTTCACCACGACCGCGAAAATCTCGTGGCCCTCGCGCGGAAACACCGTGACGCGGGCGTCGACCGGGTCAAGTTCGACCGCACCCACCTCCGGCTGGCGCGCCAGCAACTCGCGGGCCAACGCGCTGGCCGGCGCGCGGAAACTGACGGCGTGGTGGTAGCGCGAACGCCTTTCCAGCTCCGCGGGCGTGCCTTCCACCTGCAGCCGCCCGTGCGCGACGATGGCCACGCGATTGCAGGCCGCGCGCACTTCATCCAGGGCGTGGGTGGAAACGATGATGGCGCGGTCGCGCGCCATGCCGCGGATCAGCGCGTGCACCTCGCGCTGCTGGTTCGGATCCAGCCCGTCCGTCGGCTCGTCCAGGATCAGCGCCGGCGGATCGTGCAGCAACGCCTGCGCCAGGCACACGCGGCGACGATAACCCTTGGACAGCGTCTCGATGCTTTGCGCCAGCACCGGTTGCAATTGCAGGCGCTCGATCATCGCATCCACGCGGCGCGCACCGGTGATGCCCGTGAGGCCGCGCACGCGGGCCGCGAAATTGAGGAACTCGGAAACCGCCAGCTCGCCGTAACTCGGCGCACCTTCGGGCAGGTAGCCCAAGGCGCGGCGGGCCGCGATCGGCTCGCGCACCACATCGTGTCCGCATACCGCCGCACGCCCGGTGGTCGGTCGCAGGAACCCCGCGATCATCCGCATCGAGGTGGTCTTGCCGGCGCCGTTCGGACCCAGCAGCGCCAGCACCTGCCCCGGTGCCACCTTCAGGTTCAGTCCGGCCACCGCGGCGAACCTGCCGTAACGCTTGCCGAGGTTTTCGGTCTGGATCATCGCCCGTCGCAACCACCGAATCGTGCGCAGACTTTAGCAGCGCAAGCCAGTGCATTGACGCGATGGCGGCGCAGCGCGCACGGCGCGTGCGAGCCACCACCAAAAGGCCCGCACGTGGCGGGCCTTTTGATTGATGCTCGCGCGGTCGAATCAGCCGCGATGACGCTTTCTCGCCGGTGCGGGCTTCTTGCGCGCTTCGGGTTTCTTCTTGGCCGCTTCCTGCTTGCCGGAAGCAGCCGGCTGCGCGCCCGCACCGGACCACAGCGACGGGTCCAGCGCGGTGAACGCCTGCGTGTGGCCCGCGATCTGGTCGGGGGTCTGCGCGGGCGCATCCTGCACCGGCAGGAACACGCGGAAGACCTGGCTGTCGTCGCTGACGCTCGGCAGCGAGGCCAGTTCGTTGTAGGCCGGCGCGGCGTTCTCGTCGAACTTGTACCCGTGCGTGCCAGCGTAGGCTTCCAGCGCCTTGACCATGAACTGCACGCCACTTTCACCCGTCCACGACGCCGCCAGCACTTCGCCCGCCGGCATCATCATGGCGCGTACATTGGCGTCGACGACCAGGCGGTTGTGGCTGTCGAGGCTGCCGGGTGCCGGGCCGTTGTCGGCCGTGGCGGCGGCGCCGGCGGACGTGGCGGACGCCGGCGCACCAGCGCTGGCGGATGACGCGGGTTTCGCCGAAGTCGGCGCCACGTTGGTACCCGTCAGCGCGGTGGGCAGCTGGGTCAGGTCATAGGCCTTGCCGTTCACCGTCAGCGAGGTGCTGTTGATCGGCACCGCCAGGTCGAAGATGAAGGTAGTGTCACCCCACTCGGTGCGGATGGTGGTGGTCGGGCCGGCCGCCTTCACGCCCAGCTTGGCCATGGCCGCCTGGATTTCCTTCATCGCCGCGGTCTTGGCCGTGTCGATGTCGTCCACGGTGCGCGGGGCCTTGGTGGACACCAGCAGCACCGGCGTGGCATTGGTCTTGTACAGGCCCGGCTGGACCTTGCTGTAATCGACGTTGGCGATACCGGCCAGCATGTTCTGCAGCGAGCCGAGGCCGTACTGGATGATCGTGGAAGGATCGCCGTGGATCCACAGCGAGGAGTACCGGCCGATCAGGTTCCAACCGTAGTCGACGTCATAGGACCACGTCACCGTGCTGACGCGCTGGCCCTGCTTGGGCCCCACCTCCAGCGTGAACACCTTGTTCTTGCCGTGCCAGTCGTTGGTCAGATCCCACGTGACGGTGCTCCTGTTGGTGATGTCGATGCTGCCCGACTTGTTCACCAGCTTGCCACCGCCGATCGCCGGATCGCCCTGC
>JAICHS010000346.1 GCA_025924775.1 Rhodanobacteraceae bacterium | reverse complement strand
GTTATGTCTGGGCCCCGGGCTACTGGAACTGGGGCGGTGGACGCTACGTCTGGGTCGGCGGCGTCTGGCACCGTTCCCGCCCCGGCTACGTCTATTACCAGCCGCGCTGGGAACGTAGCGGCGACCACTGGCGGATGCGCCGCGCCCACTGGGGCCGTGACTCGCATTGGCGTGGTGGGCATGACAATGGCCGTCACCGCGGCCACTACAAGGATCGCGACAAGCACGGGCATCGCGGCGGCGGCCACGGCCGTCGCGATTGACGGCTATGATCTGTTCCGTTCGAACCCGGCGCACCGCGCCGGGTTTTTTTATGCTGAGGGCGGTGCAGCCGGTGTACGCACGTGCTCCTGCCGCAAGCCGTAGCCAAACAGTCGTGCAGGAATGTGCCGCACGGCCCGGAAGCCGAGCAGGAAACGCAACAGCCCCGGCACGCGCGGCGGCCTGCCCGACTGTTCCAGGACGCGCGAGATCAAGCGCTGCTGCATCGCAATCTGCACGCGCTGGACAACTTTCACCGGCCATTCGCGGCGTTGCTGGATCGATGCCAGCACTGATTCGTCGATCGTGTCGGCGCCCAGCAACGGTTGCGCCAGCGCATTGGCCGCGGCCACCGCGTCCTGGATCGCGAGATTGATACCGACGCCGCCAATGGGCGACATCGCGTGGGCGGCATCGCCGATCAGCAGCAATCCGGGCTGGTGCCAGCGCTCCAGCCGGTCCACCCGCACCGACAGCGTGCTGACCTTGTCCCACGCTTCGATCGCGCCGCGGCGGTCCGCAAGAAACGGCGCGAGCTGCGCCACGCTTTCCCGAAGCACCTCGACCGAACGCGTGCGCAGCGCGGCATCGCTGCCCTTGGGCACCAGGAACGCGACTTGCCAATAGGCGGTGCGATTGAGCAGCACCATCATGTGGCCGTGATCGACGATGCCGAAGGTGTCCTGCGGATCGGATTCGCTGCGCGGCATCCGGAACCACAACACATCCATCGGCGCGCCGTAATCGCGCGCCCTCAGCCCCGCCGCTTCACGCAGGGTCGAATGCCGACCGTCGCAGGCGGCCACCAGATCCGCGCGTAGCTCGTAGTCGCCTTCCGGTGATTTCACGCGCACGCCGACGGTGCGCCCGCCATCTTCGATCAACCCGGTTGCGGCATGCTGCATGCGCAGGTCGAACGTCGGCAACTTGCGTCCGGCGTCGGCCAACATGTCCAGGAAATCCCACTGCGGCACCAGCGCCAGATAGTCGTAAGGCGCAAGGCCGCGAAAATCGACGATCTGCTGTTCGCGCCCGGCAACGAGCCCGGCCAGATGGTCGACGCGACGCTGCGGCAACCCGTCGAAGCGTTCGCGCAAACCGATCTCGTCGAGGATCGCGAGCGTTGATGGATGCACCGTGTCGCCACGGAAGTCGCGCAAGAAATCGCCATGCTTTTCCAGCACCGTCACCGGCACACCGGCGCGCGCCAGCAGCAGGCCCAGCACCATGCCGGCGGGTCCGCCACCGACGATGCCACATCGCGCCACGGTGCATCGAACGTCCGGCATCGGACCGCTTCCATCCTGACCCGGCGAGCGCCCAGCTTGCCACGCTTGCCGCGGGGGCGGCAACGTAGTGCAGGGTTATTTGGTCATGCGCTCTTCCGGCTGGTTGCAAGTGCCCCCCTTCGACAGGGGCACGAAATGGAAGCAGGATGTCGCAACGCAAGGTGGAACGGGCCGGCGTGATCGCCAGAGTTGGCTCGCCGCTGCCTTTGCCCCGTCGCCCTGTCTCTGCTAGGTTGCGGTGGCCCGTCGCCGAGGCCGGTTTGGGGATTCGAGATGTCGGAGCAACGTGTCGTTCGCAAGGCCGGATTGAAGGTCATCCAGATCGTCGAGGACGTCGGCCTGATGCTGATCCTGGTAGCCACGCTGGTCGCGGTGGCCCAGGAAATCGGCAACATGGTGACGGCGCGCCGGGTGGCGGTGTCCGACCTGCTGCTGCTGTTCATCTTCATGGAAGTGGTCAGCATGATCAGCATCTACTGGCGGCTCAACAAGCTGCCGGTGCGCATGCCGCTGTACATCGCGATGGTGTCGCTGGCGCGTTACCTGATCCTCGATTCCGGCGAGTTGCACGAAGTGGACGCCGGCCGCGACATCTTCATTTCGCTGGCCATCCTGGTGCTGGCGATCAGTGTGTTCGTAGTGCGCTACGGGCACTTGAAGTTCGGCTACCCGGACGCCGAGGACCTGCCAAAGACCTGACCGTGCCCACGCAACGTGGGCGCGTACTGCCGTGCATTCAACGGCTTGCGCCAAGTTCTTGAGGCGGCGTGTCTGCCGCGAGCCGCCTTTCAACCCGCCATCCGGCTACACTAGGCGGCTGCGGTCGCCGGGCCCGGCCATTCCGAAGCCCGGTCGGCGTTCGCGATCCAACCGTGGTGCCTCATGGCGCCCACCCTGCCACCCTGCGCTCGCTGCGAGCGCCACTGGAGCCAGCCCCGATGCTTTTTGAAACCATCGCCACCACCGGCCACGAACAGGTCGTGTTCTGCCAGAACAAGGACGCGGGCCTCAAGGCCATCATCGCCATCCACAACACCGTGCTCGGGCCCGCGCTGGGCGGCCTGCGCATGTGGCCATACAAGACCGACGAGGAAGCGCTGAACGACGTGCTGCGACTGTCGCGCGGCATGACCTACAAGAACGCAGTGGCGGGCCTGAACCTGGGCGGCGGCAAGGCCGTGATCATCGGCGATCCGGCGAAGGACAAATCCGAAGGCCTGTTCCGCGCGTTCGGACGTTTCGTGAATTCGTTGAACGGCCGCTACATCACGGCCGAGGACGTCGGCATCGACGTCAACGACATGGAATGG
>JAICHS010000345.1 GCA_025924775.1 Rhodanobacteraceae bacterium | reverse complement strand
TCCGGCTCGCGAGTGCTTGAGTATGTACACGCCATTGAAATTGGTGCTGAATAGCGCCCATTGATTTCGATTTTCAGACATGAGTGAAACCAGCCATCGTTTATATATTTGAATAATCCGTAAACGGCTTCGTGTGCGCGGTGCCACACGGTCGTCGCAGCGCATGCAACGCGGTCACGACATGCACCCAGTGGCCGCATCCGCCCGGCAGGCTGCGCCATGCGCGACTGCGTGGTCTTCGCATACGCACGCAATAGTCCGCGCGCGGCGCGGCCAAACGCATGCGCGGATTCCACGAACCCGCGAACCACGTCACACTGCGCCTCGATTCATCAATACAGGCATGAAAGTTGCTTGTATCTTCCGGACTCAGGAAGGGGTGTGTCGACGGGTTCAGGAACCGGGCGCATGGACTCGACCTGGCTGCTCCGCCCGGCATGGCCGGACCGTGAGGGACAACGCTATGACCACGACCGACATTGGCATCCTGCTCATCATTCTGTGCGTGCTGCTGTGGGCGACCATGGCGGCGCTGCATCGGCACACCGTGCAACTGAAGGCCTTGAAGGCCCAGATGGAAGCGTTGCTGGATGCCACGCGATCCACTCCATCGCGCGGCAACGAAGAAACCACGCCGAGCCACAACGAACACGGCGAACCGCGCGTGGCGCGCGCGTCGGGCGAAAAGCGCGCATAAGACGCGTACGCCATTGCCACAAGCGCGCGTCGCCGCGAACCATGCTTCTCATCAGGCAACGCGCAGCGTACCCGGCGACCTCTGCGTATCGGCACTTGGCGCCGCCAGCGCCTTGGGTGTAGGTTCGGCCGATCCACTTGCCCGGGCACGTCATGCAATCCATCCACCGCAGCCTCATGCTGGTTGCCGCATCCGTGGCGCTTGCCAGCGCGCCCGGACTTTCGGCGCAAACGGCACGCGCGCCCACGAACCCGACGCCGGAAACCGCGAAGATCGAACAGATCCTCGCGCAACGCGCGCAGGTCGAGCAGATTCCGGCGGTGGCGCTGTCCTGGGATGGCCAGCGGCTTGCCTGGGTGGTCGACCACAAGGACCGGGCCGAATTGATGCTGGGGGCATGGAACGGCCAGCACGCGCGGGCGGTCGCGCTGCCCGGTGACTGCCGTCCCGAGGACCTCCGCTGGGCTCCGCGCGCGAACGAGCTCGCGGTGCTGACGCGCTGCAAGGTCGACCCTTCCAATACCAAGCCGATCCAGGGCGCAATCTGGCTGCTGGACGCGGGTGCCGGCAAGCCACCGCGCAAAATCGCGGACATCCACGGGTTCGCGCAGGGCATGCAATGGAGTCGCGACGCCAGCCACATCGCGTTCCTGTACGTGCAGGGCGCGACGCGGCTGCCGGAGGCCACCGCCTCGGGCAACCCGCGCGTGGGTGTGATCGGCGAAAGCGACCTCCAGGTGCAACGCGTCGCCAGCCTTGCAGTCGCGGGCGGCCCGCCGGAAGTGCTGACGCCGGACGGCCTGTACGTGTATGAATTCCGTACTTCATCCACCGGCAGCCGCGTTGCCTACACCGCGGCGCCGCCGCCGGGCGACAACAACTGGTGGACGGCCAAACTGTACGTGCAGGACGCCAGGGCCGGCGCCTCACCCCAGGTACTGGTCGATCCGGCAAGCGTGCAGGGTTCGCTGCATGGCCTGCAGATCGCGCTGCCGCGCTGGTCGCCGGGCGACGCCCGGATCCTGTTCATCGGCGGCCTGATGAGCGATCGCGGTGCCACCGGCGGCGACATCTACAGCGTGCCGGCAGGCGGCGGTACCCCGGTCGACCTGACCGCAGGTATCCGGGTCACGCCTTCATGGTTCACCTTCCTCGACGGGCGTTCGCTGCTGGTCACCCAGCTGGCCCGCGGCAGTGTGCAGGTGGCCGAATACACGCTGGCGGGCAACACGGCAAGGCCATCCCGGTTGTGGTTCACCGCACCCGGCAGCATCGGCAACGGCCGCGCCGCGCTGGCAGTGTCGCTATCCAGCAAGGCGCCGCTGCGCATTGCCTACGCCGGTAGTTCGTTTGCGCAGCCGCCGGAAGTCCATGCCGGGGTGCTTGCCACCGCGCCGCCGCCTGCGGTCACGTCCATCAACGCCGGCCTGGCGCACGCCTGGGGCAAGGCGCAATCGGTGGAGTGGAAGAACGGTGGCTTCCAGGTGCAGGGCTGGCTGCTGTACCCGGCCAATTACGACCCGCACAAGACCTGGCCGCTGATCGTGTACGTGCACGGCGGTCCGTCGTGGGCGACCACGCCCAGCTGGGGCAGCAACCCGACGGCATTGTCGCAGTTTGGCTACTTCGTGCTGATGCCCAACCCGCGCGGCAGCTTCGGTGAGGGCGAGAAATACGCGCAGGCCATCCGCAACCAGATGGGTTATGGCGACCTCGACGACATCCTGGCGGGCGTAGACAAGGTCGAGAAGCTCGCGCCCATCGACAACAACCGGCTCGGCATGATGGGCTGGAGCTACGGCGGCTTCATGAGCATGTTCGCGCCCACCCGCACGCAGCGGTTCAAGGCGGTGGTCGCAGGCGCCGGCATCGCCGACTGGCAAAGCTATTACGGCCAGAACCAGATCGACCAGTGGATGCTGCCGTTCTTCGGCGCGTCGCTGTACGACGACCCGAAGGCCTACGCGAAAAGCTCCGCCATCAACTTCATCAAGAACGCGCACACGCCCGCGTTGATCGTGGTGGGCGAACGCGACGAGGAGTGCCCGGCGCCGCAGTCGTTCGAATACTGGCACGCACTCAAGACGCTGGGCGTGCCGACCACGCTGGTGGTGTACGCCAACCAGGGCCACCACATCGCCAACCACGCCGACCAGGCAGACATCCTGCG
>JAICHS010000344.1 GCA_025924775.1 Rhodanobacteraceae bacterium | reverse complement strand
CTGCCCACGCGGCGCCAGACGACGCGGCGGTACGCGCGCAAGCCTTGGTCGCGAAGCTGACGCTCAAGGAAAAGGTCGCCCAGCTGCAGGACAGCGCACCCGCGATCCCGCGCCTCGGTGTGCCCGCGTACACGTGGTGGAACGAAGGCCTGCACGGGCTCGCGCGCGGCGGCTTCGCGACCGTATTCCCGCAGGCGATCGGCTTGGCGGCGAGTTGGGATCCTGCGTTGCTGCAACAGGTCGGCACGGTGGCTTCGACCGAGGCCCGCGCGCGTTTCAACCCGGTCGGTGCAAACAACGATCACGGACGTTACCAGGGACTGACCATCTGGTCGCCCAACATCAACATCGATCGCGATCCGCGCTGGGGTCGCGGCCAGGAAACTTACGGCGAAGACCCCTACCTCACCGGCCGGCTTGCGGTGGCATTCGTGCGCGGCATCCAGGGTGATGATCCCGCGCATCCGCGCGCGATCGCGACGCCCAAGCACTTCGCGGTGCACAGCGGTCCCGAATTCGGCCGCCACGGTTTCGACGTCGACGTGTCGCCACACGATCTCGAAGCGACGTACCTGCCGGCGTTCCGCGCTGCGGTCACGGAGGGCCATGCGGGCTCGGTGATGTGCGCGTACAACGCACTGCACGGCACGCCCGTATGCGCGGACAAAAATCTGCTCACCACCACCCTGCGTGACGATTGGGGCTTCAAGGGTTATGTCGTTTCCGATTGCGACGCGATCGACGACATGACGGACTTCCACCATTACAAACCCGATGATGCGCAGTCATCGGCCGCCGCAATTGCCGCCGGCACCGATCTCGATTGCGGCAGCGCTTACGCGTCGCTGGGACAGGCGGTGCAGAAGGGCTACGTGAAGGAGCCGGTGCTGGACACCGCGCTGGTGCGACTGTTCGCGGCGCGCTATCGGCTCGGCATCATGGGCGGCGGCGACGATGGCGCGTATGCACGCATCGGCATCGACCAGATCGACAGCGCCGCGCACCGCAAACTCGCGCTGCAGGCCGCACTGGAATCCATCGTGTTGCTGAAGAACGCGCACGCCATGTTGCCGTTGCATGCCGGCACGCGCATTGCGGTCGTCGGCCCCGATGCGAATACCGTGGAAACGCTGGAGGCGAACTATCACGGCACCGCGCGCGATCCGGTCACGCCCCTGGAGGGCTTGCGCCAACGCTTCGGTGTGGACCACGTGACCTACGCGCAAGGTTCGCCCATTGCAGCCGGCGTGCCGGTCCCGATTCCCGAAACCGCGTTGCGCAGCGACGGCAAGCCGGGATTGAAGGGCGAGTATTTCGATCATGCGGATTTCAGTGGCAAGCCGCGCCTCACGCGCATCGACCGCACCATCGACTTCGACTGGGATCATGTCGCGCCGGACACGTCGCTCGACCCGGGTCATTACGCGGTGCGCTGGACCGGCGAGCTGGTCCCGCCTGGTGCGGGCGATTACACGCTGGTGGTGCACCTCGACCGTTGTTTCGATTGCCGCGGGCACGATCCGGTGCGGCTGTTTGTCGATGGCAAGAAGCTCATCGACAACCCCGGCAACGGCAAGTCCATGCAGGCGACGGTGCATTTCACGGACGCGTCGCCGCGCGCGATCAAACTGGAAATGCTGCACAGCGGCCAGGACCAGGGCATCCGCCTGCAATGGCTGGCGCCCCCGGCGGCACAACTTGCCGAGGCCGAAGTGGCTGCCAGGCGCGCGGATCTGGTGCTGGCCTTCGTCGGATTGTCACCCGATGTGGAAGGCGAGGAATCGCCGCTGGATGTACCGGGTTTTGATCACGGCGACCGCACCGACATCGCGTTGCCTGCGGCGCAGCGCACGCTGCTCGAACGCGTGGCCGCGACAGGCAAACCGCTGGTCGTGGTGTTGATGTCGGGCAGCGCGGTAGCGATCGATTGGGCGCAACAGCACGCCGATGCGATCCTGGACGCGTGGTATCCCGGTCAATCCGGTGGCGCCGCGATCGCGCAGGTTCTCGCGGGCGATTACAACCCGGCCGGCCGCCTGCCGGTGACGTTCTATCGCGCGACGCGCGACCTGCCGCCGTACGTCAGTTACGACATGCAGGGCCGCACCTATCGTTACTTCACGGGCACGCCGCTGTATCCATTCGGGTACGGCTTGAGCTACACGACGTTTGCCTACGCCGATCCCGCACTGTCGACGACGCAACTTCAGGCGGGTGCGACGTTGAAGGTCAGTGCGACGGTACGCAACACGGGGACGCGCGCGGGTGGCGAAGTGGCCGAGGTTTATCTGGATGCGCCGGATGTGCCGTTGGCACCGCGCCACGCCTTGGTCGGGTTCGAACGCGTGCATCTGGAACCGGGTGAAAGCCGCCGCGTCGAATTCGAGTTGTCGCCGCGGGCGTTGAGCACGGTCGACGCAGCAGGCCAACGAGCCGTGGTCGCGGGGCGGTATCGTGTTTTCATTGGCGGCGGACAGCCCGGTAATGCGCCGGGCGTCAGCGCTTCGTTTACGATCAGCGGTCGCGACGTGTTGCCGCGCTGAACTCCCGAAGCCATGAACGATCGCCGTGATTTCCTGAAACTGATCGGAACCGCCGCAGCGTACGGCACGCTCGGTACGCCGGTGCCCGGCATCACGGCGAGCGTGGCCTCAACGTCGACGCGTTTCCCGAGCAAGCGCCCGCCACCCTCACAACGCAGGTTCAGCAGCCCGGCGGTGGAGCGCGAACTCGCGCGGGTGAAAGCGAAGATCGGCGATCCGAAACTCGCGTGGCTGTTCGAGAACTGCTATCCCAACACGCTCGACACCACCGTGCACGCCGGCACGTTCGAGGGCAAGCCCGACACCTTCATCGTCACCGGCGACATCGACGCGATGTGGCTG
>JAICHS010000343.1 GCA_025924775.1 Rhodanobacteraceae bacterium | reverse complement strand
GCCACCGATGCCAAGCAGGAAATAGGTGATCCACAACGTCAGGAAAATCCACCACAACGCGCGATTCAACTTGAAGGTGCCGATCCACATGTACAGCGTGAAAAAGCCCCACAGCAGCAGCGCGACGTCGACGCCGCTACCCACCTGCGACAGGTCGAGCGACTTCATGCCGCCCAGCCACAGCAGCAACGCGAACCACACCCAGAAGGCACCGTAGGAAACGAACGCCGTCATGCCGAAGGTGTTGCCGGCCTTGGCTTCCAGGATGCCGGCGATGATCTGCATCAGACCGCCATAGATGAACGCGAGTGGCAACACGACCGCCATCGCGCCCTCCGGCACCAAACCTGCGTTGATCAGGCTCAGCATGACCGTGGTCAAGCCGAAACAGATCAGCCCCAATGCCGCCGGGTTGGCTTCGGGCCGGGTTTGCTGAAGTTCTGCCGCCATGATGGTTCCTCCTGAAGAAGGTGTTCAACTCGACCGCGCGGTTTCCGGAATGTGCTTGCCCCGGCCAGGTGCCGGGCCCTCAGAAAATGTTGACGAAACGCAGGTACAACGCGTTGGTGCGTACCGTGTTCTCACCGTCAACGCCGGCGGCGTACCACACCGACAGCCAGCGGTTGGCGCCCCAGTTGAACTTCAGTCCGCCGCCCACCACGCTTTCGTGGCAGCCGCCCGGGGCGACGCAGGAGAACACCGGCGCCGCGCCCGGCATCTCTTCGCCGGTCGCCTTGTCGGTGCTGGAATCGTTCTTCTGGTAGTTGAAGTTGATGAACGGCGCGATCGACGGCGTCACGTGGTACATCACCGCGGCTTCACCGAAATACATGTTGCCGATGTCGGTTTCGGTGCCGTTGACGTGGCGGGTGCTGGCGAAACCCATGCCCAGCGTTCCGTCCAGTTCCCAGTTCTGGATATTGACGTCGCCGATGATGCTCGGGCTGTATTCCCAGAAGTGACCCGACAGCTCGTTGCTGCCGAAGGGCATCGAAATGACATTCTGGAAACCGATCGTCGATTGTGGCGTGGGCTTCCAGTACGCCGTGAAGTCGAACAGCGGATCGCCGATCCCCGACACACTGTTGCCCTGCCCATACACGGAAATCTCGGGCACCAGCACTTCCCAGAAGAACCCGGTATTGGGAAGGGCCTTCAGGGAGAACAGGTGCGCGAAACGGGTGATGCCGGCAATCAGGTGCGTGCTGGGAATGTCCTGCCGGTTGCCGCCCGTGTCCCACACGTTGCCGCTGACCTGGCCAATGCCGGTCTGCATGAAGACGTTGGCCGACGGCACGATCGGCAAGTTCCATTCGCTGGGCCCGATGATTTCGTAAGTCGGGTTGCCGGCCAGCGCGGACTGGCTGAGGCCCAAGGTCGCCAAGCCCGCCGCGGCAAGCGCTAGCGGCAACAACCGCAACCGCCGGCGCGGTGCGTGCCGGTGACTGTCCCCGCCGGCTCCGCGGCGCATGCAATGGATCGAGTCTGGAACTGGCATCGTCTCTCTCCTCTCGGTCAGCGTTGGCAGAACCCGCGTGGGGCTGGTGCCCCTGCGGGAACGGACAAAGCGCTCCGCAAAGGCTGCCGCTCCATCGCGACTTTCAACAACCGGGCGAGTATGCGCACGCGCAGCCGCGCCGCACCATTCGACGTTGGTCGAACGCCCGCTGGATGGTGCAGCGCCACGCGATGCGTGTCGCGGGTGGTTACACTTGCAGCATGCGTACGCAGGCGCGCGTGACACGTCGGGGCGTGCCAGGACCTGATCGGCATCTGCAAGGCTTTGCACGATCGCACCTGGCCTGCCCCGCGCATCCATCCACGGGGGCAGCGTGACCCAGATCCTGGTAGCCGACGACCATCCCTTGTTCCGCGATGCACTGCGGCGCGCGGTGCAGACGGCCGTGCCGCAGGCCGAGGTCCGTGGCGCCGACAGCGTACAGGCGCTGTTCGACCTGATCGAAGCCTGCCCGCAGGCCGACTTGCTGCTGCTCGATCTGCACATGCCCGGCGCACACGGCTACTCGGCGCTGGCGCATATCCGTGGCCAGTACCCGGGGCTGCCGATCATCGTGGTCTCGGTGCACGAGGAAGCCGGCGTGGCGCGTCGCGCGCTGGCGCATGGCGCCTCGGCCTACATTCCCAAGTCCGCCGCGGGCGCCGACATCGTGGCGGCGATCCGGGCGGTGCTGGCGGGCGATGTATGGATGCCACGCAGCCTGCTTGGCGTGCAAGCCGGACTGGATCCGGATGAAACGGCGGCCGCGGCCCGCGTCGCCAGCTTGACCCCGCAACAGTTCCGGGTCATGACGATGATCTCGTCGGGCCAGTTGAACAAGCAGATCGCCTACGAGCTGGGCGTTTCCGAAGCCACCGTCAAGGCGCACATGACGGCGATCATGCGCAAGCTCGGCGTGACGAACCGTACCCAGGTCGCGCTGACCGCGCGCGTGCTCGCGATCGATCAGGACGCCCTGCCGGCGTTGCTGCACACCCCCGAATAAGCGCCCTTGCGGCATCAACCCCCGAGGTACGCCAGCACCGCACGCAGCGCACCAGGCCGCACCGGCTTCAGCAATACGGGATAGCCCAGCGCCTGCGCGCGATCGCGCAGTGCATGGCTGCCATCGGCGGTGACCAGTACCACCGGCGGCAGCTTGCCCAACTCGGCCCGCAGCTCCTGCATGGCCTGCAAGCCGTCGATCGCGCCTTCGAGGTGGAAGTCGGCCAGGATCACGTCGATCGCCCCGGCCTGCAGCGCGGCGCGGGCTTCCACCACGTCCACCGCCACGTGGCAGGTCGCGCCCCAGTGACCCAGCAGGGCCGTCATGCCATCCAGCACCGCGCGATCATTGTCCACGCACAACACATCAAGCGGCAGGCTGCCATCCAGCTTGCCGCGGGCGGTCT
>JAICHS010000342.1 GCA_025924775.1 Rhodanobacteraceae bacterium | reverse complement strand
TGTCCTGACTGGCGTCGTATGTCGGCAAAATTTGTCGTCATTCCGGGGCGCCTGCGGCTTCATCGCAGGCGAACCCGGAATCGGTTTGGCGAACCAGGCAAACGCAGAACCGACTCCGGATTCCGTCCGCAAACAGCGCGGCCGGCCCCGGAATGGCGACAGAAAGTGCGGTTCTGACGTATGGCGCGGATTCGGTTCATTGTTCCCCTCTCCCTTCGGGAGAAGGTGCCCTGCCGGGCGGATGAGGGTACGAACACGTGCAGAATTTGCGTCGGCGGTGGGTGCAAGCACCACGCGGCACCGAACCGTCACCCGGCGCCACGCGCCACCCTCTCCCGAAGGGAGAGGGGTTTTCAAACTTTCGGGCCCGGCTGTGGTCTACTGGGCGCATGCAAACCGAGATGCTTTCAGCGCAGGATGATGCGGCGGGCGTAGCCGCGGCGTTGCCGGACGCGGCCGCGGCCGCGCTGCACGCACGCGTCAACGCGCTGCGCGACGCGCTGCAGGCCGAAATCATCGGCCAACCGGCCCTGGTCGAGCGCCTGCTGATCGCGTTGTTGGCCGACGGCCACCTGCTGGTGGAGGGGGCGCCAGGCCTGGCCAAGACCACCGCGATCAAGGCGCTGGCCGCGCGCATCGAAGCCGACTTCCACCGCGTGCAGTTCACGCCCGACCTGTTGCCCGCCGACCTGACCGGCACCGACGTGCTGCGACCGGCGACGGGCGCATTCGAATTCGAACCGGGACCGTTGTTTCACAACCTAGTGCTGGCCGACGAGATCAATCGTGCGCCGGCCAAGGTGCAATCCGCGCTGCTGGAGGCGATGGCCGAACGCCAGGTCACGATCGGTCGGCGCTCATGGCCGCTGCCGCGTTTGTTCCTGGTGATGGCGACACAAAACCCGATCGAGCAGGAAGGCACGTTTCCGCTGCCGGAGGCGCAGCTGGACCGTTTCCTGTTGCATGTCCCGGTGGGTTATCCGCAGGCGGATTCGGAGCGCGACATCATGCGCCTTGCGCGCCGCCGTGCGCAGCAGGAGCTGGCGCCGCACGCGGAAGCGGCGCGCTTGCTCACCCAGTCGGACATTTTTGCCGCGCGCGAGCAGGTGTTGTCGCTGCACATGGCGGACGGGCTGGAGGATTACATCGTGCAGCTGGTGCTGGCAACGCGCGACCCGCGTCCGTGGGCGCCGGCGTTGCGCGAAAAGATCGCGTGGGGCGCAAGCCCGCGCGCCAGCATCGCGCTGGAACGCTGCGCGCGCGCGAGTGCGTGGCTGGCGGGCCGCGATTACGTATTGCCGGAAGACGTCCAGTCGCTCGCCCCCGACGTGCTGCGGCACCGCGTGTTGCTGGGCTACGAGGCGGAGGCCGAAGGCCTGCGTGTGGATGACGTGGTACGGCAATTGCTGGAGCGTGTACCGTTGCCTTGAAGGCCGGGACTCGGGAAAGCGTAAAAGCCATCGTCATTCCGTGGCCGTTTCCGGCTCCGTCGAAGATGGAACCCGGAATCCAGCTTTGACGCCTTCCCGGAAAATCAAAATGGATTCCGGGTTCCGACTCGTCGAGTCGGCCCCGGAATGACGATTTCGTGGTTACGCACCTTGTCGATGACCGTCAGCAGCCCAAGCATGCACCCCGCTGAAAATCGGATCGGGCGCGCCGATGGCGTCACCCGCGTCGATTTGGCCGAACTGATCGCCCTGCGCGCGCGCGCGGGCAAGCCGCTGATGCATGCCGCGCACCATCGCATACCGCTGGCGGGTGGCCACGTATCCGCGTTGCGCGGGCGCGGCATGGACTACGCCGAATCGCGCATCTACCAGACGGGCGACGATGTGCGCAACATCGACTGGCGACGCACCGCGCGCAGCGGCAAGTGGCACACCAAACTGTTCCAGGCCGAGCGTGAGCGCGCGCTGCTGCTGTTGCTGGATACGCACGCCACCATGCGCTTCGGCACGCGCGTGCGCTACAAGTCGGTCGCGGCGGCACGTGCAGCCGCATGGCTGGCGTGGGGCTGCGTGCGCGGTGGTGACCGGGTGGGCGCGATGGCGTTCGGAAACGTGCGCGCGGCGGTCGATCCGCAGGCCGGCACGCGTGGTGCGTTGGGCGTGCTGGGCGCGATCGCGCGCTGGGACGGGCAGGCGCAGGTGGCCGCCGCGGATGCGGCGGAACCGCTGTCCGCGGCGCTCGATCGCGCGCGGCGAATGGCGCCTCCGGGAAGCCAGGTCTGGCTGTTGTCCGATGGCTGGTGCGTGGACGCTGCGGCCACGCATGCGTTGGCGCGCCTCGCGCGGCACGCGGAACTGCGCGCCGTGGTGCTGGCCGATCCACTGGAGCAGGCGCTGGCACCGTCGGGGTCTTACGTCTTCGAAACGCCGGCCGGCAAGCAGCGCGTCGCCTTGCTGGACGCCACGGCACGCACGGGGCTGCGCGACCGGCTGGCGCATGGTTGGCGCGGCCTCACTGCGGCCTGCGACGCTGCCGCGGTGCCGTGGGTGTTGCAGGTGACGAGCGCCGAACCCGATGCGTGCCTGACGCCGTTGTGGCGGGCACGGTCGCGGAGGCGTCGCGCATGAACGGGCCGCAGCTGCGCGACATTCACCTGCCCGCGGCGCCATGGTGGCCGCCGGCGCCGGGGTGGTGGGTGCTGGCGGCGGCGGTGCTGCTGGTCGCGCTGGGTGTCGCGTGGTGGTGGCGGCGAGCCGCGCGCGCACGCCTGCCACGCGCGGTGTTGCGTGAAATCGATGCGCTGGAAGCCGGGTACGCGCGTGACGGCGACGCCGCGCGCGTGGTCGATGGGGCCTCGCGCCTGCTGCGGCGCGTGGCGCGCCGGGTCGAGCCGGAGGTTGCCAGCCGAACGGGCGAAGCGTGGCGGGCTTTCGTGCATCGATACGCGCGGGCAGCGGTGAC
>JAICHS010000341.1 GCA_025924775.1 Rhodanobacteraceae bacterium | reverse complement strand
CCGCCGGTGCGCGCGCACGGCCAGGCTCAACAGGTTCGCGCGCAGGGCCACCTGCATGTGCAGCAGCGCATCGAACCGGCGCCGCGCCAATGCCTGCCGCACCGCGCGGAAACCAGCGAGGCCCGCGGCCTTGTCGAACACCACGAATTCGACGCCCGCAAGATCGCCGACCAGCTTGTGTTCCAGCTTGCCGACGATCCACGTCAACCGGGTCGCCGGCCATGCGGCCTGCAGCGTGCGCACCAACGGCACGACGTGGGTCACGTCGCCCAGCGCGGACGTGCGCAACAGGCACAGCGATTGCAGGGATTCCGGCATCGGGCTTGCTAGACTTGGAAGGTGGAGACGATTGCGAATACAGACGACGTGCGGCGTGGGGCCGACCCGCACATTGTCGCATCCGGAACCAGTGCGATGGTGTACGACGCCGCGTTGCCCGAAGCGCCGGGTTGGGACTGGTTCGATCCCGCGTGGTGGCACGCGCAGGGCAAGCTGCAGGCGGCGGCCGGCGGGCGTGGCGGCGTGGCGTTCCTGGATGCGCCCATCGGCGCCTGCGTGCTGCGGCATTTCCGGCGTGGCGGTCTGGTGGCGCCACTGCTGGGCGACCGGTACCTGTGGCGCGGTCGCGCCCGCAGCCGCGGTTTCGCGGAATTCGCGTTGCTAGCGGAACTGAGGCGGCGCGCCTTGCCGGTACCGGCGCCGATCGCCGCGCGATGCGTGCGGCGCGGCCTGTACTACACCGCCGACCTGGTCACGCGCGCCATCGAAAACACCGGCACGCTGGCCGAAACGATCGCCGCGGGGCGACTGGATGCCGAACTGGCGGGGCGCGTGGGCGGACTGGTTGCACGTTTCCACGCCGCAGGCGTGGATCATGCCGACTTGAACGCGCACAATATCCTGGTCGCGCGCGGCGGGTTGTGGCTGATCGACTTCGACCGCGGCGAGATCCGCGCGACCGGCACGGCCTGGAAGCTGGCCAACCTCGCGCGGTTGAAGCGCTCGTTGCTGAAGGTCGGCGCGTGCAAGGGTGACGAATCAGCGCTGGATCGCGAGGTCTGGGCGCCCTTGATGCGCGGCTATGGGCAGGTTTTTGGAACCGACGGATGATTGAAACGCGAACAGGCGCGGCGGTGGAAACATGGGCGGACGCGCGCCTTGCCGGCAGGGTGTGGTCGTTGCACGTGCTGGGTACGGGCGCGGCCGACGCGGTGGATCTTGGTGCGTCCAGCGCGGTGCTGGAATGCGACGGCAAGCCGATCCTGATGATCGACTGCGGACCCGACGCGCTGGAGCACTACCTGCACGCGTACGGCGCACTGCCGCCCGCGGTGTACATCACCCACGGCCACATGGACCACGTGGCGGGGCTTGAACGGTTGTTCCACGCGGCGTGGTTCGATCCCGCGCGGCGCGGCGGCGTGAAGCTGTTCGCACACGCCAACCTGATACCCATCCTGCAGGCGCGCGTGGCCGACTATCCGGGCGCGGTGGCCGAGGGTGGCGCGAATTTCTGGGAGGGCTTCCGGCTGATCGCGGTGTCGCGCGGCTTCTGGCTGGGCGACGGGTGGTTCGACGTGTTCGCGACGCGTCACCACGTGCCCGGAACTTCGTTCGGCATCGCGCTGCGCGGATGCTTCGCGTGGACCGGGGATACGCGCCCGATCCCGGAAGCGCTGGCGGCCGTGGCCGACGAACGCATGTTGATCGCGCACGACTGCTCGCTGGTCGGCAATCCCTCGCACACCGGGGTCGAGGACATCGAACGCGAATATCCTGCCCAGCTGCACGCGCAGTTGCTGCTGTACCACTACGGCAGCGCGGCCGACGCGCAGGCCATGCGCGGGCGCGGTTTCAAGGTCGCGGTGCCCGACGGCCGCTACCCGCTGTGCGCACCGTCCCCGGTGCGCGCGGAGGCGGGTTGATGAAGCCTGTGGCAGCGTTCGCGCTCAAGGCGGCCCCGGCACCACCGGACGCGCTGGGACGGACCCTGGCCGACCTGCGCATTTCGGTGATCGATCGCTGCAATTTCCGTTGCCGGTACTGCATGCCGGAAGAGGCCTATCCTGCCGACCATGCGTTCCTGCGCGCGCGCGAGCGGCTGGATTTCGACGAGATCGAGCGGATCGCGCGGGCATTCGTGGCGCTGGGCGTGAACAAATTGCGCCTGACTGGCGGCGAGCCATTGTTGCGGCGCGGCTTGCCGGACCTGGTGGCGCGGCTTGCGCAAATCGATGGCGTCAAGGACCTGGCGTTGACGACCAATGGCGTGCTGCTGCCAAGGCTTGCGCAGCCGCTGCGTGACGCGGGGCTGCAGCGCGTGACCATCAGCATGGACAGCGTCGATGCGGACGTGTTCCGGCGGATGTCGGGTGGACGCGGTGAACTGGCCGAGGTCGAAGCTGCGATCGCGGCGGCGGAGCGGGCGGGGTTTGCGTCGATCAAGATCAATTGCGTGGTGATGCGCGACGTGAACGACGCCGGCGTATTGGCCCTCGTCGAGCGTTTCCGCGGTACCGGACACGTCGTGCGTTTCATCGAATACATGGACGTGGGCACCGTCAACGGCTGGCGTGGCGACCGGGTCGTGGCGGGCGCGGAGCTGGTGCGCCGGATCGACGCGCGCTGGCCACTCGAGGCGCTGCCACGCAGCGCCAGCTCGACCGCGCGGCGCTGGCGGTTCCGCGATGGCGCGGGCGAAGTCGGTTTCATCAATTCCGTCACGGAGCCGTTTTGCGGCGGCTGCACGCGCGCGCGGCTGTCCGCTGACGGCAAGCTGTATACCTGCCTGTTCGCACACGCGGGACACGATTTGCGCGCGTTGCTGCGCGCGGGCGAGTCCGATGCGGCGGTCCGGGCGGCGATCGCGGGCATCTGGAGCCACCGCGGCGACCGTTACAGTGAACGTCGTGCGGAACTGCGTGCGGCTGGCATGCTGGAACACGTCGAGATGT
>JAICHS010000340.1 GCA_025924775.1 Rhodanobacteraceae bacterium | reverse complement strand
GCTGGGAAAGCTCTCGTAGCGCGTGCCCTGGAACCACTTGTTCGGGTTGTCGGTCTGCTCGGGGCGTTCACGCTGGAACGTCCACTTCGCGCCCTGCGCGATCACCGACGACACCGCCACCGAATCCAGCGCGCGCCAGAACGTGTCGCCAAGCTGGTCCTGGTCGCCCAGCGCCAGTGAACCCCCCACCACGGTGAGGATGGTCGCACCCACCAGCGCCTTCTGGTTGCTGCGTGCCCAGATGCCGCTGTTGTCGTAGGCGATGCGATGGTCGATGCCGAACGGACCGCCCGCGGCGAGTGCGCTGTGCAGCGGCGCGACCGCGCACGCGCAGACGAGCAGCAGCGTGGCAAATCGCCGCAACGGCGCAACCGGCACACGAATGAGCATCGCAAAAGTGTGGCGGGCGCGGCTTACGCCACGCTTTGTGCCGCCTTTCGCGAAGCTTGCAGTGCCGTCGCGGTCGGCTGCCAGCGAGGACTTGTCCCGGAGTCAGGTATCGCTGCCGGTCAGGGTCGACTGGATCCGGCCGTTGTGCAGCGTCACGCGGTAATGCGCGATCCGTTGGCCCCGGTCCTGGATTACATCGACGTCGACGTGCGCAGTGGTGCCTCGGCCGGCCGCGTTGGCTTCCAGCGCGGGCCCGTGGCCCGCGCGTTCGGCCTGTGCAATGGCTTCGCCGAACGCGAGCTTGCTGCCCGCCAGCGACTGCGCGCCCTAGGCGTCCTCGCCGCGCGCCGGCCCGCTGCGCAGCACCTTTCCGGTGCTGGCATCGATGCGCAGCAGCCGTTTCGATCCCCCGCGCAGCACGCTCACTTCGGACCAATGGCCGTGCGGGTTGGCCTCCATGCCGCAGGTGAACGCGGTTCCGCCCCCGCTTTCCGCGATTCGGACGGCCTGGACGGGCGCGACGGGTGCCTTCAGCACGGCCGCCATTTCCATGTGGTCGCCGGCCTCGATGCGGCCGGCGGATGCGGTCGAACTGAAGGCGATGGCGAATGCAGTGGCGATGGCCAAGCCGGTGACAACATTGCGATGCATGTCGGTGGCTCTCTGGGAGGAGGGGCAAGCGTGCGCCGCGAATCTTCAGCGGCGCTGTGCTGCGGCTTAGCGCGTGCTTAGTGGTGGGGAAGGAATCGCAGTGATAGCGTCTGCGCATCCACGTTGCCGGATGTTGCACGGATGAAGCTGTTGCTGGTGGAAGATTCCGAACGCTTGCGCGGAACCCTCGCGCGCGGCCTGCGCGCGGAAGGGTTCACGGTCGACGTGGCGGCAGACGGCGTCGAGGCCACGGGCTACCTATCGGGCTTTGGCTATGACCTCATGATCCTAGACCTGGGTTTGCCGCGTCTCGATGGCATCGGCGTGTTGCGGGCCTTGCCGGCGGGCGGTGAGCGCCCGCGCGTGCTGGTGCTGTCGGCGCGCGATCAGGTCGGCGACCGCATCGACGCGCTGAATGCCGGGGCCGACGATTATCTGGTCAAGCCCTTTGCGTTCGAGGAAGTGCTGGCGCGCCTGCATGCGCTGGCGCGGCGTCCGGCCGAGGTCCACGCCGACGTGCTGGAATACGCGGGCGTGCGGCTGGACCCGCAGGCGCACCGAGCCTGGGCCAGCGGCGGCGTGGCCATGAACCTGACACCGCGCGAGTTCGCATTGCTGGAACTGTTGTTGCGCCATCGCGGCCGGGTGTTCGCGCGCGCCACGATCCTGGACCGGATCGCCGGCAGCGAAAGCGAAGCCTCGGATCGCAGCATCGAGGTGCTGGTGTTCGGCTTGCGCCGCAAGCTGGACGACGCGGGCTGCGCCAACCTGATCGAAAACCGGCGTGGTGCGGGGTACTTGATCCCATGAGCGTGATGCCGCGAAACGCCGCGCGATATCGCCTTCTCCCGCTTGTGGAAGAAGCTCGCCCGCAGGGCCGGATGCGGGGAGTGGGTGAACTTGAATAGCCCGCGGAAGTTCTCGTTGCGCGCGCGCCTGACCGTGTTGCTGGCGCTGGCGGTGCTGGTGGTTTTCGGCATCGCGGCCAAGATTGTGGACTGGCGCGCCGACGCCGAGATGCAGCAGCGCTTCGACGCCTCGTTGCTGGCGCAGGCGCAGTCGTTGGCGGCCCTGACGCAAATCGAGAACGGCCGCGTGGCGGTAGATGCTGACAACGCAGCCACGGCCGTGTTCCCCGGCAACACGGATGCCAGCTGGTACGTCCTGCAGTGCGGCGGTGCGGTGGTGGCGCGCACGGCGGAGATCCCACCCGCCATCGCGGTCGCCACGCAGCCGGAGTTTGCCGATGCGCAGTTGCCGGGCGGACGCGCGTTGCGCGTGGTGGCTTTGCGCTTCACGCCCATGCGCGAAGACGGTCACGCACTACCACCCGGCGCGCCGGCTTGCGTGTTGCACTACGCGCTGGACAGCGGATCGCTGGATGACCTGCTGGGTACCCTGGATGTCATCCTGCTGGGCAGCCTGTTGGGCGCCTGCGCACTGGTGATGCTGGTGACGCCGTGGCTGGTGCGGCGCGGGCTGCGGCCGCTGTCCGTACTCGACCACGCGATGGCCGGGATCGGCCCGGATGCCCCGGGCGGACGCTTGCCCGACAGCGACACCACCGAACTCGCGCCGCTGGTCGCTCGCTTCAACGAGGTGCTGGCGCGCATGGATGCGGGCCTGGCGCGTGAGCGCCGGTTCGCATCCGGACTGGCGCACGAATTCCGCACGCGGCTGGCCGAACTGCGGATGCTGGTCGACGTGGAGCGGCGCTATCCGAGCGGGCGCGACCTGCACAGCCTGCTGGGCGAAGTCGGCAACATCGGCGATGAACTGGAGGCTACCGCCACCGCGCTGCTGCAGTTGACGCGGATCGAATCGGGGTTGGAGCGAACGCAGCGCGAAGACGTCGTGGTGGCGACGCTGCTGGCGCGTATCGTCGCGCGGCACCAGGACAGCGCACATGCACGGGG
>JAICHS010000339.1 GCA_025924775.1 Rhodanobacteraceae bacterium | reverse complement strand
CCAGCCCAGTCCGGCTTCGTATACCGCCGATTCGGGTTTGGTGAAATCAATTTCGGTGCCGGCCTCCAGATCCGGCGGAGCCGCGGAGACGACCTTGAAGCCGCGGCTCAAATCCAGTCCCCTGCCGGACGGCGCCGCGTCCACCCGTTGGATGAGGCTGCCGCACCGCGGCGAAGTAATGGTCAGTCCGCGCAATGAATCGATTTGCCCAAGGTGGGCCTCCGCTCCGCCCCGGCCCAACCAATCAACGGTGAACAACCTGCTGGCCCCCGGCGCTTCGGCAACGGGCCTTATCGCCAATACGCTCGCGTCTCCGCGTTTCTTCAGCAGGCCGGGCTGTGCCCCGGCGTCCGCGATCACCAATTTGGCATTGGCGTTGTCGATGAAGAAATCCAGGACCTGGCCCTCACGAAGACCAACCTGCGCGCGGCCGAGGTAGCTCATCTTCAACTCGCGACCGCCGACATCGAACCCACCATCGGTCGTCCAGCCGACCAACCGGTTCTTCTTGCACAGCCTGAATTCGTTGACGCGCGACCACAGCGCCTTGCGCAGCACGGCATCGGTGACCGCGTCGTCCGTCAACGCGCTGCCACCTGCGTCGGATGCGCCACGATCGGACCCCGCAATGAAGGTCGCATTGGTCCGCACGCCCATCGCATCGAGCACGGTCGGCGCGATGTCCATGTGGTACATGCGAGCACGCCTGACTCCATCACCGGCATTCAATATCAGCAGCGCAGGTTGCCTGTGATAGTTCCTCGGGAAAAGCGGTTCGGCGTCGTTCCGCATCATGAGGTGATCGCTCATGATGACGACGACGGTGTTTTTCCAGTCGGGCTGCTTCGACAACGCGTCGATGAAGTTGCCGAGCAGGTAATCGGTGCAATGCACGGCCTGCAACATGCTGTTGCTGCTCGCCGCGTACCTTGGACAGCCGGGTGAAGGACGCCCGTCGGGCGGATGCGTATCCAGCGTCAGCAGGGTGAGGTTGAAGGGCTTGCGCTTCGCTGCAAGCTTTTGATACCGGGCAAACGCCAGCTTGAACAGCACACCGTCGTAAAGGCCCCACCCCGACTCGGGCAGCTTGCCGCCCGCCTCGGCTTCCAGTTCCTGCAGACCCAGGGCCTCGTCGTATCCGTGCATGCGAAAGAACAGGCCCTTGTTGGAAAACACGATGGGCGCGCCGCCCATGTAAACCTGCGAATAGCCCGCCCTGTGCAATACATCTCCGAAGCAGGCGATCTTCGGATGAAAGGTCGATGCGTCGGTGTTGTTGCCGGCCACCGTGTCGAGCCCGGCGAATGCGCTCGTGAACAGCGGTACGCCACATTGCGAGGCGAACAAGCCCGCCATCGTGTAATTGGCGCCTGAAAAGGTTTCGAAATCGGAGAAGTCGAGACCCTGCCTGCGCAGGCGATCGAGATTCGGCGTCAACCCCGGGAATACCTTCGGATCCCAGTAGATCCGCTCCAGCGATTCCATGTAGATCCACACCACGTTTTTTCCGGGTGATGCGATCACTTTCTTTTTCGTCACCGGATGCAAATCCAGCAGGGCGGCCACTGCGCGGCCTTGTGGCGTGTCCGCGAAATGCGCGGCCTGCCGCGTTCGCGCGAGGTAACCGATCAAGCGTCGCGGTGCTGAATCGACGCCCAGTACGATCAGAACCAAGATGACCAAGCTGATGATCGCCGGGCCGCTGCGGGCTGTGGCGGCGTGTTGCCGGCCACGGCGAGCCGTCCATGCCAGCAACGCGATGGACGCGAACAACATGACCAGCAACAGTGCGGTACCGCCGCCGATCATCGCCGGGAACGCACGCAGCCCCGTGCGCAGGTTGCCGGGATTCAAATGCGCGAAGAACCGCGCATTGAAGGTGTCGGCCTGCAGGTAGTAGGAAACGCCCTCGCCCAGCACCAGAAACAGCCAAGCGAGATAAGCCAGCAAGGCGGCGGGCAGCGAAACGACCCCGAGCAATCGCCAGCGCGCGACGAATACCAGCAACCCGCACCAGGCCAGCGCAAAAACCACGTCCTGCCCGAATTGACCGTGCAGGTACGAGGGAAATGTGGCCGCCATCCACGCGTGCACCCCGATTGCAGGGGCAGCCAACACCATTAGGACGAGAGCAACCGCCGCCCACGAGCGGCCCCGCTCAGGCACCCATGGGCTCCATTTTCAACGGCAGGGTGCCAACCGTGTTGCGGGCGCAACGGCCCGCCGTATCGCTGGAAGACGTGATCGCCATGCCGCGATCATATACCGCGATTCAAAGCGTCACGCCAAGCGTGTCTTGGCTGGTTGAAGCCGCACGGCCACTCCTGCCCCACGCTCGCCAGCTTGGCTGGACATTTGTCTTCGGCACCGCCGAATCAGCGGTCAACGCACCTCTCAGGCCGAAACCGGTTCGCGCGCACCGCGTGTAGCAAGCGCATAGCGGCCTTCCACATGACCGTCACGCGTCCACCCGTAATAAATTCCACCATTACGCTCGATGATCTGCGGGCGGCCATTCGGGTCACGCCGATCGTAGGGATAGGCTTCTTGCGCGGTGTAGTGTGAAACGATGCTGCGGCGTGTCAGCGTCGGATCGTTGCGCGGCATGCCGCCGTGCACCAGCGCCGCGTGCCAGATCAGCAAGTCGCCCTTGCGCGGCGTGAAGATCAGACGTTCCAGTCCGCGGTCGTGACAGGCGTTCTCCAGGTAATTCTCGAAGGCACGTACATGCGGTCCATCACCTTCGGCCAGCACCGAACCGTCATCGAACGCGTTTTTCGGCACCGCACGATGGGAACGATCCCAATAGAACAACGGGCCGGCATCCACGCGTGCATCTTCCAACGCCACCCAGGCGCCCATCAGGCAGGCCGGGCGCAGGGAATGGACGAAGGCAAAGTCCTGGTGACTCGCCTGCTGAGTGCCGTTCTCGAACAGCAAGGTCTGCATGGCCGCGATTTTTTCGCCAAAGCACGCCTCGGCGAAACGCAGCACGGCCGGAAGCAT
>JAICHS010000338.1 GCA_025924775.1 Rhodanobacteraceae bacterium | reverse complement strand
TTCCTGCGCCCGGGGTAACCGCAATGAGCCTGTTCCAGACGATCATCCGGCACAAGTCGGTCGAGCAGTTGCAAGCCGAGGCCGGTGGCAGCGGCGATTTTCGCCGCGTGCTGGGTGTCTGGCAGCTCACCGCGATCGGCATCGGTGCGATCATCGGGGTCGGCATCTTCGTGCTGGCGGGACAGCAAGCTGCGCAAAATGCGGGCCCGGCCGTGGTGATCAGCTTCCTGGTCGCCGGCGTCGGCAGCGCCTGCGCGGCGCTGGCCTATGCGGAGTTTTCCGGGATGATCCCGGTCACCGGCAGCGCCTACACCTACGGTTATGCGGTGCTGGGCGAGCTGCTGGCGTGGATCATCGGCTGGGACCTGATCCTGGAGTACGCGCTGATCGTGGCGGTGGTCGCGATCGGCTGGTCGGGTTACGTGCAGGCGCTGCTCGCGCAGCTGTTCGGTGTGCACTTGCCGGTGTTCCTGCAGGGCGCCTACGACCCGGCGCACCCGGACTCGGGCAAGGTGTTCGACGTGATCTCGGCGACCATCTCGCTGCTGATCGCGTGGATGCTGACCGTCAAGACCGAGTGGGGCGCGCGCGCCAACACCGTGATCGTGGCGATCAAGGTCATCGGCGTGCTGCTGGTGGTGGTGGTTGGCGCGTTCTACGTGAACCCGGCCAACTGGCATCCGTTCGTGCCGCAGCTGACGACGACCGTGGATGGCGCCTCGCACTTCGGCTGGGCCGGCGTGCTGGCGGCGTCCAGCATCGTGTTCTTCGCCTGCTTCGGTTACGACACGCTCACCACCGCCGCCGAGGAGGCGAAGAATCCGCAACGCGACCTGCCGCGCGCGGTGCTGCTGTCGCTGGCGGTGTCGATGGGCCTGTACATCGCGGTGTCGCTGGTGTTGACGGGCATGGTGCCGTATCCGGAATTGAACAGCCCCGCCCCGGTCGATGCGGCATTCAAGGCGATCCACCTTGACTGGGTGCGCGGCATCATCAACGTCGCCGCGGTCGCCGGCCTGACCAGCGTGCTGTTCGCGTTCATGCTGGGCGCCGCGCGTATCTGGTTTGCGCTGTCGCGCGACGGCCTGCTGCCGGGCTGGTTCGCGCACGTGCACCCGCGCTACGGCACCCCGCACCGGCCCACCATCATCCTGGGCGTGTTCAGCGCGGTGGTCGCGGGCTTCCTGCCCATCAACGAGGTCGCCGAACTGGTGAACATCGGCACGCTGTCCGCGTTCATCGTGATTTGCCTGGCGGTGCTGATCCTGCGGGTGCGCCGGCCGGACGTGCGGCGCAGCTTCCGCGCGCCGGTGTTGTGGCTGGTGGCGCCGGTGGGCGTGTTGTTCTCGCTGTTCCTGATCATCGGCTGGCCGTGGTTCAGCGATGGCTACTTCCACCTGATCGGTGGCCTGCCGCGCATCACCATCGAACGCTTCGTGGTCTGGCTGGTGATCGGCCTCGCGATCTATTTCAGCTACGGCATCCGGCACAGCCTGCTGGCACGGCGCGACTGAACGCGCTTCGGGATTCCCGATTCGCGGTATATGTCAGCCATCCATGTTTCTCGTCATTCGGGGTTCGCCTGAGATGCAGCCACGGGCGCCCCGGAATGACGAGAAATTTTCCAGCCGTGTGCATGAGACTTGCCGAGACACGGCACCAATCGGGTCGGGGGCGGCGTTCCCGCCGGCGGTTGTGTTGGCGCCTCTGCGACACCATCTGGAATAGGCACGGCAACGGATCGCAGCCGCTACGGCTCCGCGCCCACCTTTCAGGAGGTTTGCAAATGATTGACTTGTACTACTGGCCCACGCCCAACGGCCACAAGATCACCCTGTTCCTGGAAGAAGCCGGGCTGCCCTACACCATCAAGCCGGTGAACATCGGCAAGGGCGACCAGTTCAAGCCCGATTACCTGGCGATTTCGCCCAACAACAAGATGCCGGCGATGGTCGACCACAACCCGGCCGATGGCGGCGCCCCGATCAGCGTGTTCGAATCGGGCGCGATCCTGACGTATCTTGCGGTCAAGACCGGCAAGTTCGCGCCCGCCGACCTGCGCGGACGCGTGGCCTGCCTGGAATGGTTGTTCTGGCAGATGGGCGGCCTGGGGCCGATGACCGGCCAGCACGGCCACTTCAGCGTGTACGCGCCGGAGAAGATCCCCTACGCGATGGAGCGTTATCGCAAGGAATCCGAGCGCCTGCTGGATGTGCTGGATCGCCGCCTCGCCGGGCGCGCGTTCATCACGGGCGACGACTACACCATCGCCGACATGGCCTGCTATCCGTGGATCAGCCCGTACGACAAGGCGCCGCTGGATCTCGCGCCGTTTGCCGAAGTGCGGCGCTGGCGCGAGGCGATCGCCGCGCGGCCGGCCACCGCACGTGCGTACGCGCGCGATGCCGAGGTGAACCCGAAATCGAGCGCACCGATGGGTGCGGATGAAAAGAAAATTCTGTTCGGGCAGGGTGCGCGCAAGGGTTGATGGGTGGCGTCGCTGCGGTTTGTCCGTAACGCGTCCATGCCATCCGGCCTATGCGTGGTGGCGGGCGTGATGCTACTTTCCATGGGTTGACCCGCCTACGGAGTCCCCATGCCTTTCCAGCGCAACCGCGCCCGCTTGTCGTTTCCGTTTCATCTTGCCGTGGCGCTGGTCATGGCGGCTGCCGGTGCCGTGGTCGCGGGCAGCGCGTTCGCCGATGCCGCCGACGCGCACATCTCGCCGCCGCAGGACACGCCGTATCCCGGCACCCTCGAACTGCACGTGGATGCCAGCGACACGCGCCAGGGCATTTTCCGCGTGCACGAGACGATCCCCGTGCAGGCGGGCGAGCTGACGCTGCTGTATCCGGAATGGCTGCCGGGCGATCATTCGCCATCGGGCCCGATCGACAGGCTGGCCGGCCTCGCGGTGACCGCGAATGGCCAGAGGCTGGCGTGGAAGCGCGACAAGTACGACGTGTACGCGTTCCGTGTGGACGTGCCGCAGGGCGTATCCAGCCTCGACGTGGATTTCCAGTTCCTGTCCGGGCG
>JAICHS010000337.1 GCA_025924775.1 Rhodanobacteraceae bacterium | reverse complement strand
TGCCCGAGATGTGCCCGATCATGTAGCACATCGTGAGCTGGGTGATGCCGAATGCCAGCGCCACCCCCACGAAGCCGATGCCGAGTTGCGGGAATGCGGCAGCCAGCACCACCGCCCCGCAACCACCGAAAGTGAGCCACAACGTACCGAACGCTTCCGCCGCGCAACGCTTGCCAAGGTTCATCGCGAATGCCTCCCTGATGCGTGATGGTGTGGGGCGCGTTGCCCCGTGCTGTCGCACGGCCCCCTGGCGTGCGGCGAGGGCAGGATAGACGGCTGGCGCGACGCAGTGCGCTGCGGCGCAGCGTCGTTGACACACTCGCCTGTTTCGACGCACTTCGCTTGAAATGGGTTTCGCTTGCCGGTGGCGTGCGCGCCGCTTTGGCTACGGCAAACGTGGCACGCGCGCCGGGTGGGGCACGGAAGATGGCGGGGCCGCCCGCATCGATTACCGCGACAACGCAACGGCCAGCTCAGAACTCCAGGTTCTGCGCGGCACACAGGTAATCGACCAGCGGCGCCAGCCGCTTGAAGTGGCCGACCACGAACGGATACAACTTCGGCGAGCATGCCAGGGCATCATCGAAACCGACGCCGGCGGCATAGCTTTTGCGTTTCAGGTCTTCAAGCAACGGGTGGTCCGGCGGAAACCCCTGCGGCGCGCGGGCCAGCGATTCGCCCCAGAACGCGTAGTGGGCGCGGAACGCGCGGCCGTGCGCGGCGCGCTTCCATGCGGCGGGGTTGTCGACCATGAAGTTGCGGATGTTGCGCAGGGTGTGGTTTTCCGGATGCCATAATCCGGCGCCCACGAAGCAGTCGCCGGGGGCGATGTGCAAATAGAACGACGGCGCGGCGATTTCGCGCCGGCGTGCGTGGAACATGCGGGCGCCGGCCCATGGCTTGTATGGCTGCTTGTCGTGGCTGAAGCGGGTGTCGCGCTGCACCCGGAACAGCGAACCGCCAACCTTGCGCGGGTCGGCGCGGTAGTGCGAGCTGAGTTTGGCGATGGGCGCCTGCAGGTCGGCGATCAGCTGCAGGAACGGCTCGCGCACATGCGCCTCGTAGTCGGCCTGGTGCGCCTTGAACCACATGCGGTTGTTGTGGCGCGCGAGCGCGCGCAGGAAGCGGAACGTGGCGGGCGAAAAACAGGTGTGCGGCATCTTCAGAGTCCGAATTGGTTGGCGACGTTCTCGCCCCAGACTTGCAGCTGGTCCAGCAACGCCTGCTGTGCGCCCGGCGGGTGGCGTGGGCGCAGGTTGTCGATGGCCGCGCGGAATTCGGCCAGTGTCAGCGTGGTGGTTTCCGTGGCGCGGGTCAGCTTGTCGCGCACGAACGCGCGCCAGCGTGCCTGCGCGTCGGCGTCCAGCGTATCCGGCCAGTTGCGCGCGCGGTAGCGGAACAGCAGCGCGTCGTAGCGCGGATCGCTGAAGCCGAAGGCCGTGGTGCCCAGCTGTGCCGGTGGCGTTGCACGGACATCGGCACAGCGTCGCTTGTCCGCGGGCGAGGGGAAGCCCGCGTACAACTTGCATTCCGGGTCCTCGCGCTCGGGCCAGCGCTCCGCGCTTGCGGCGAACGCCTGCCGGACGCGCTCGCACAGGCCATCGCACGCCCGCAGTATTTCCAGATTGCGCATGCAGGCATCGGGGTCCAGACCGATGCGTTGCGTGTCGACGTCCTTCAACACCGACAAAGGTGCCAGGAACGGCGATTTGTTGGCGTGCACTTCCTTGAGCGGCGGACGTGCAACGTCTTCGGGCAAGTCCGCGCGCCGGGTGAACATGCGCTCGGACAGCGCTTCCGGTTCCAGTTCCATCCATGTGCGCGGGTCGCAGCCAAGGTCGGCGACGATGAAGGTACCAGGGCGCTCCGGGTGTTCCGCGACCGGCACGACCAGCGCAAGGCAGCCGCGTGCCGCCGCGTAGCGGCCAGACACGTGCAGCAGCGGCTGCATGCCCGGCAACGCCTGCGCCAGCATCGCCGACGCCTTTTGTTTTTCGCGCAGCGCGAAATGCCAGTCGTACAGGCGCGGTTGGCGGGCGCGCAGCAGGCGTGCCAGCTCGATGGTGGCCTCCACGTCGGACAGGGCATCGTGCGCGTGTTCCTGCTTCAAGTGGTTGGCCGGCGCCAGCCGATCGAGCTTGAACGAAGGCGTGCCGTCATCACTCTGGGGCCACTCGATGCCGGCGGGCCGGAGCGCGTGGCAGGCCCGCGCGAGATCCAAGATGTCCCAGCGCGAGTTGCCGCGCTTCCAGGCGTGCTCGTAGGGGTCGATGAAGTTGCGATAGAACAGGTTGCGGTTGACTTCTTCGTCGAAGCGGATGGAGTTGTAGCCGGTGGAACAGGTGCCGGGCTCGGCCAGCAGCTCGTGCACGGCGCCGGCGAACTCGGCTTCGGGAATGCCGTCGCGGGCGGCAGCCTGCGGTGTGATGCCGGTGATCAGGCACGCCTCGGGGTGCGGCAGCACGTCGGGTGCGGGCGCGCAATACAGCATCGCGGGCTCGCCGACGGGCTGCAGGTCGATGCCGGTGCGCAGCGCGGCAAACTGCACGGGACGGTCGCGCACAGGGTCGGTTCCGGTGGTTTCGTAATCGAACCACAGCATGGTAGGCGTCGGCATCCGGCCAGCGTACGGGGCACGCGCGGGCGTGGCAATCCGTGCGCGCACGCGGAGTTGCTAGACTGGCTTGACGGGAGGAACGCGATGACTGGTTGTGCCGACGACAATTTGATCTGGATCGACCTCGAGATGACGGGGCTGAGTCCGGATACCGATTCCATCATCGAAATCGCCACCGTGGTCACCGACCGCAACCTCGAAGTGCTGGCCCAGGGCCCGCAGTTCGCGATCCGGCACGAGGAGGCGCGGCTGTTGGCGATGGACGAATGGAACCGCAACCATCATGGCCGGTCGGGCCTGTGGCAACGGGTGCTGGAATCGGCGACCAGCCACGCGCAGGCGGAAGCCGAGACCATCGCCTTCCTGCAACACTGGGTGCCGACGGGCAAGTCGCCGATGTGCGGCAATTCGATTTGCCAG
>JAICHS010000336.1 GCA_025924775.1 Rhodanobacteraceae bacterium | reverse complement strand
GAAGCAGGCATCCGGCTCCACGATCACCCGCCAGATGCGCCGCATCGGCGCCTGCGTGGACTGGTCGCGCGAACGCTTCACGATGGACGCGGGTCTGTCGGCCGCGGTGCGCCGCGTGTTCGTCACGTGGTACCGCGCGGGGCTGATCTACCGCGGCAACCGGCTGGTGAACTGGGACCCGGCGTTGATGACGGCGGTGTCGGACCTTGAAGTCAACAACGTCGAGCGCGATGGCCACCTGTGGTCGATCCGCTACGACGTGATCGATCCGCAAGCGGGGGCCCCCGACCACGTGATAATCGCCACAACGCGGCCGGAAACCATGCTGGGCGACGTCGCGGTGGCGGTGCACCCCGAGGACGCGCGCTACCGGTCGCTGGTCGGCAAACGCCTGCGCCTGCCGCTGGTGGGCCGCGAAATCCCGGTGATTGCCGACGACTACGTCGATCGCGAATTCGGCACCGGCTGCGTCAAGATCACGCCCGCGCACGATTTCAACGACTACGCGATCGGCCAGCGGCACCATCTGGAAACCATCGTCGTCCTGACGCTGGATGCGAAGATCAACGACAACGCCCCGGAACCCTACCACGGGCTCGATCGCTACGCGGCCCGCAAGCGCATCCTGGCCGACCTCGAGGCCGAAGGACGACTGGTGCAAACCCAGGCCCACAAGCTACAGGTGCCGGTCAGCCAACGCTCGGACGCGGTGATCGAGCCGATGCTGACCGACCAGTGGTTTGTCGACCTGACGCGCGACACGCTCGACGATGGCCGCCCGGGTGGGCGCCGCGCGATCACGCAGCCGGCGCTGGACGCCGTGCGCAACGGCGCCGTCAAGTTCGTGCCGGAGAACTGGACGACGACTTATACGCAGTGGCTGGACAACATCCAGGACTGGTGCATCAGCCGGCAGCTTTGGTGGGGCCACCGCATTCCGGCGTGGTACGACGAGGCCGGCAACATCTTCGTGGGCGAGGACGAGGCCGATGCGCGCGCGCACGCCGGGGCGCCGCCCGTTGGTGCGTTGCGCCAGGACGAGGACGTGCTGGATACCTGGTTTTCGTCCGCGCTGTGGCCGTTCTCGACGTTGGGTTGGCCCGCGGATGGGCCGGTGAAAAACGAGCGTGGGGACGTCGTCGCCAACTGGCCGACCGACCAGGTTTTCCTGCCGAGCGCGGTGCTGGTCACCGGCTTCGACATCATCTTCTTCTGGGTCGCGCGGATGGTGATGACGACCGTGTACTTCACCGGGCAGGTGCCATTCCACGAGGTATACATCAACGCCATCGTGCGCGACGCCGAAGGCAAGAAGATGTCGAAGTCCAAGGGCAATACCCTGGACCCGCTGGACCTTATCGACGGCATCGCCCTGCCCGCGCTGGTCGAGAAATCGACAAAGGCGCTGCTGATCCCGCAGGTGCGCGAAAAAGTGGAAAAGCGCATCCGCAAGGAATACCCGGACGGCATCACCGCCATCGGCACCGACGCCCTGCGCTTCACGTTCGCCGCGCTGGCCAGCTACAGCCGCACCATTAATTTCGACATCAAGCGTGCCGAGGGTTACAAGGCATTCTGCAACAAGCTGTGGAACGCAGCGCGGTTTGTGTTGATGAACGCCACCAACGCCCTTCCCCCGCACGCGGGGGAAGGGGCAAAAACCGAAGCCGAGCGTTGGATCATCAGCCGCCTGCACGCGACGCTGGTCGAGGTCGAGCAGAATTTCGCGACGTACCGATTCGACCACCTGGCGCAGGCGCTGTACGAATTCGTGTGGAACGAATACTGCGACTGGTTCCTCGAACTGACCAAGCCGGCGCTCAGCGGCGGCGATGCGGAAGCAGTCGCGTCCACGCGCCGTACGCTGCTTGAAGTCCTGGAGACGGCGCTGCGCGCGCTGCACCCGGTTATTCCATTCATTACCGAGGAACTGTGGCAATCGGTGGCACCGCAACTCGGGTTGAAGGAAGCAAGCATTCTCGATCGTCCCTATCCGCGCGCGGCGGATTTCACCGTTGACGATGCAGCCACTGCCGAAATCGAATGGTTCAAGGCCGTGCTGACCGGCGTACGCAGGATCCGCACCGAGATGAACATCGCACCCGGCAAGGCCATTCCGTTGCTGCTGGCCGACGGCGACGCCGAGGACCGCCGGCGCATCGGGAAATTCTCGGCCCAGGTCGAATTCCTCGCGCACTGTGAGGCGCCGCGCTGGCTGGCCACCGGCGAGGCCGAGCCCGCTGCCGCGGCCGCCGTCGTCGGCAATCTGCGGATACTGATTCCCCTGGCCGGGCTGATCGACCTTGGCGCCGAACGCGCGCGCCTGAAAAAGGAAATCGCACGCATCGAAGGCGAAATCGGGAAGTGCGAAGGCAAACTCGGCAACGCGAACTTCGTCGACCACGCGCCCGCGGCGGTGGTCGAGCAGGAGCGTGCGCGGCTGGCGGATTGGAACACCCAGCTCAGCACGCTGCGCGCGCAGGCGACCCGCCTTTCCAGGTAGGAGCCTGCCTGCAGGCGACCACGCGGCGTTGGTACGCGCGACTGCACCGGTCGCGCGCAAGCGCGCTCCTACTCAACCGCGCCGGCTTCCTCGGGAAACAGCACGTCGATGTAGCCGAAGCGCGAGAAGTCGGTGATGCGCGACGGGTACAGGCGCCCGATCAGGTGGTCGCATTCGTGCTGCACCACACGCGCGTGGAAGCCTTCCGCCATGCGATCGATGACCGCGCCGTTCGGGTCCACGCCCTGGTAGCGGATCAACGAATGCCGGCTGACCACGCCGCGCAGGCCCGGCACCGACAGGCAGCCTTCCCAGCCTTCCTCCATGTCGCGCGACAGTGGTGTAATCAGCGGGTTCAGCAGGATCGTGCGCGGCACCTCGGGCGCTTCCGGATAGCGCTCGGAATGCTCGAAACCGAACACCACCAATTGCAGGTCCACGCCGATCTGCGGTGCCGCCAGGCCCACGCCATCGGCCGCCTGCATGGTCTCGAACATGTCGGCGATCAGCTCGTTCAACGCGGGGGTGCCGTACAT
>JAICHS010000335.1 GCA_025924775.1 Rhodanobacteraceae bacterium | reverse complement strand
CTTCAGCCTGTCGGGCGTCGAGAACAATGACGCCAAGAAGGCGATCCAGGCCGAATACGCGCCGAAGCTTTCGGCCCACCGCGACGCGATCATGCTGGACCCGAAACTGTTCGCGCGCGTGCAGAAGCTGTACGACACCCGTGATTCGCTGGGCCTCGACCCGCAGGGCGTGCGCCTGGTCGAGCGTTACCACGACGACTTCGTGCGCGCCGGCGCGCAACTTTCCGACGCCCACAAGGCGCGCCTGAAGGAGATCAACGGCGAACTCGCGAAGCTCGGCACCGACTTCAACCAGAACGTGCTGGCCGAAGTGAACGATTCGGCCGTGGTGGTGGAAAACCGCGACGAGCTTGCCGGCCTCACCGATGCGCAGATCAACGCCGCGGCCGCGGCTGCCAAGTCGCGAGGCCTCGAAGGCAAGTACGTGATCGCGCTGGTCAACACCACGATCCAGCCGGTGATCGCACAACTCGACAACCGCGCGCTGCGCCAGCGCATTTACGAAGCCTCCCTGGTTCGCGGCAGCCGCGGCAGCCAGTACGACAACACCGCGATCGTGTCGAAGGTGATGAAGCTGCGCGCCGAAAAAGCGAAAATGCTGGGCTACCCGAACTGGGCGGCGTACGGCCTCGCCAACCAGACCGCGAAAACGCCGGAAGCGGTGAACGACATGCTGGGCAAGCTGGCGCCGCCGGCGGTCGCCAACGCCAGGCGCGAAGCCGCCGATCTGCAGGCGATGATCGACAAGACCCAGAAGGCCAAGGGCGAACCGACCTTCAAACTGGCCGCATGGGACTGGGCGTACTACACCGAGAAGGTGCGCGCCGACAAATACGCGTTCGACGAGAGCCAGTTGAAGCCGTACTTCGAGATGAAGAACGTGCTGGAGAACGGTGTGTTCTACGCCGCCAACCAGGAGTACGGTATCAGCTTCAAGCAGCGTACGGATCTTCCGGTCTACAACCCGGACGTGCTGGTGTACGACGTCTTCAACGAGGACGGCAGCCAACTCGCGATCTTCCTGTTCGACCCGTACGCCCGTCCGTCCAAGCGCGGCGGTGCATGGATGAACGCCTACGTCAGTCAGTCGGAACTCACCGGCGACCTGCCGGTGGTCGCCAACCACCTCAACATCACCAAGCCGGCCAGCGGCCCGACGTTGATGACTTGGGATGAGGTGACCACGATGTTCCACGAGTTCGGCCATGCACTGCACGGCATGTTCTCCAACGTGAAGTATCCGTACTTCTCGGGCACCAGCGTGCCACGCGATTTCGTGGAGTTCCCCTCGCAGGTGAACGAGATGTGGGCGGACTGGCCGAGCGTGCTGGCGCACTACGCCAAGCACCACGAGACCGGCGCCCCCATGCCGAAGGCGTTGCTGGACAAGGTGCTGGCAACTTCGAAGTTCAACCAGGGCTTCGCGACCACTGAGTACCTCGGCGCCGCGATGCTCGACCAGAGCTGGCACCAGATCGGCGCCGACAAGGTGCCCGAAGCCGATGGCGTGATGGCATTCGAAGCTGCCGCGCTGAAAGCCAACGGAACCGACTTCGCGCCGGTGCCGCCGCGCTACCGCACGCCGTACTTCAGCCACATCATGGGCGGCTACTCGGCGGGCTACTACGCCTACATCTGGTCGGAAGTGCTGGACGCGAACACCGTCGAGTGGTTCAGGCAGCACGGCGGCCTGACCCGCGAGAACGGTGACCGCTTCCGCGCGAAGTTGTTGTCGCAGGGCGGCAGCAAGGACGCGATGGAACTCTTCAGCGACTTCGCCGGCCACGAACCGCGCATCGAACCGCTGCTGGAGCGTCGCGGTCTGGATTCCAAGGACGGCTGAGGCAAAACCGGAAGGCACGACACCAGGCCCGCGAAAGTGGGCCTGGTTTTTCCGGGTCGCGGGATACCGGATCCCGTGCAAGTTGGGCGCAGCTCACGCAACGAGCCGGACCGGAAGCCGACGCGCGAACACTACAAAGTGGATCGCCACATTTCCGGGTGGCGCTGCGGCGCCCGCACTCAGGCGGCCCCGGAAGCGGGTTGCAGTCGCTCCAGCGTGGCCAGCGAATGCCCCTGCCCGGCCAGGTATTCCAGCCAGCGGTTGAGGAACCCGTTCATGCGCATGCGATGCTGCAGCACGTTGCGCGTGGGCGCGAGCGGACCAAGCACCTGCCACAGGTCGCGGCCGGGTTGGCAATGCAGCGCTTCGGTCATGTGCGCGTCGAGATAGCAGCGCAACTGCGCGGACGGCGCGGGGTTGCCGGTGCTCGCATCGATGACCGCGTAGGTCAGGCCAAGCTCGAGCGTGTACGGATGCCGTTCCTGCACCGACAGGCGCACGTCGAGGCCATCGCCGACCGACGAAACGTACTCGCCCACCGCGAGGCGGTGCGGCGCGAACAAGCGCGCGAGGCGTTGATGGTTTTCCGAATACAGCCCCATCAGCCAGGCGAAACGATCCGGCAGCAGGGCCGCCGCGAACGAGCGGCGGCGGCGGGTGGAAGCGGGATGGACGAGTACCGATTGCATGGGTCGATCTTAGCGCAGGAATTTCTTTTGGCACGTCTTGAATTTTGCGCGCGAAACGCGCAACGTAGCGATCTCGGCGCCGCAAGGCGCCGAAGCCGTTTTATGGGTCCGCGATGATCCGGATTCAACCGTGCCGCGCATCGATCGCGACGCCAGTGCTCACAACGTCTGCGCGTGGAACGTATCGCAGGCGTTGATGTCGCCAGACTGGAAGCCGGTCTTGAACCATTTCACGCGCTGCGCCGAGGTGCCGTGGGTGAAGGAATCGGGTACCACGGTGCCTTGTGCTTCCCGCTGCAGCGTGTCGTCGCCGATCTGCGAGGCGGCGTTCAGCGCGCTGTCGATATCGCCCGCCTGCAGCCACTGCAATTGTTGCTGTGATTTGTTGGCCCACACGCCGGCGAAACAATCGGCCTGCAATTCCAGGCGCACCGACAAACCGTTCGCGCCCTTCATCGGCTCGCCGCGCTGCGCGAGTTGCTGTTCCGTGTCCATGATGCCGAGCTGATCCTG
>JAICHS010000334.1 GCA_025924775.1 Rhodanobacteraceae bacterium | reverse complement strand
CGCGTGACCTTGCGATCGAGCTGACCGCGGTGCCGCTGCAGCCGGTGATGAGCACGGATGCATGGGGCCTGGTCTACGACCGCCTCGCGGAGCTGGTCGACCGGCATCGCACGACCTTGATCTTTGCCAACACGCGACGCACGGTGGAACGCGCCACGCGGCACCTCGCCGAGCGCCTTGGCAAGGACGCGGTGGCCGCGCACCACGGCAGCCTGTCGCGCGACAAGCGCCTGGATGCCGAGCAGCGCCTGAAGGCGGGCCACCTGCGCGCGCTGGTGGCCACCGCATCGCTGGAACTCGGCATCGACATCGGCGAGGTCGACCTGGTGTGCCAACTTTCCTCGCCACGTTCGATCGCGGCCTTCCTGCAACGTGCGGGCCGCGCCGGGCACGCGGTAGATGGCATCTCCAAGGCACGCTTGTTCCCGACTTCGCGCGACGACCTGGTCGAATGCGTGGCGTTGCTGGATGCGGTGCGGCGCGGCGAACTGGACACCTTGCGCATGCCGCCCGCGCCGCTGGACGTGCTGGCACAGCAGATCGTGGCGGAAGTCGCCTGCGGCGAACGCGGGGAGACCGAACTGTTCGAGCTGTTCCGGCATGCGTGGCCGTATCGATCGCTGACGCGCGAAACCTTCACCGACGTGGTGCGGATGCTGGCGGAGGGCTACAGCACCCGCCGTGGCACCCGCGCGGCGTACCTGCACCGCGACGCCGTCAACGGCCGCCTGCGCGCGCGGCGCAACGCACGCCTCACCGCCCTGACTTCGGGTGGCGCCATCCCAGACACCGCCGACTATGACGTGGTGCTGGAACCGCAATCGCTACGGATCGGCAACGTACACGAGGATTTCGCGGTCGAATCCATCGCCGGCGATATCTTCCAGCTGGGCAACCAGTCGTACCGCATCCTGCGCGTCGAGCGCGGCAAGGTGCGCGTGGAAGACGCCCAGGGCGCGCCGCCTTCGATTCCATTCTGGCTGGGCGAGGCCCCCGGACGCAGCGACGAATTGTCGGCGGCGGTGGCGCGGCTGCGCGAAGAAATCGCCGCGCGATTTTCAACAAGCTTTTCCTCCCGAACGGAGGCACCGTTCGTGGAGGAGGCGGCGCGTAGCGCCGGGCGCGCAGCGCCGGTGCGGGGGCATGTCTCGCAAGACACCGAGCGCGCGTTACCCAATGAAACAGTCGCCCCCCTCACCCCCGACAACGTTGGGGAAGAGGGAATGGAGCGCGCACTCGCATGGCTCACCGGCGAAGTCGGGATCGGTGGCGCCGCCGCGCGCCAACTCGTCGATTACCTTGCCGCCGCGCGCACCGAGCTCGGTCTGTTGCCGACGCAATCGACCCTGGCGATGGAGCGCTTCTTCGACGAAGCCGGCGGCATGCAGCTGGTGATCCATTCGCCGTACGGCAGCCGCCTCAACCGCGCCTGGGGCCTGGCGCTGCGCAAGCGGTTCTGCCGCAGTTTCAATTTCGAGTTGCAGGCCGCGGCGACCGAAGATGCGATCGTGCTGTCGCTTTCGACCAGCCACAGCTTTCCGCTGGCGGAAGTCGCGCGCTACCTGCATTCCCATTCGGTCGCGGACGTGCTGACGCAGGCGCTGCTGGACGCGCCGATGTTCGCACTGCGCTTTCGCTGGAACGCCAGCGCGGCGTTGGCGCTGCCGCGTTTCTCTGGTGGCGCGAAGGTGCCGCCGCAGATCCAGCGAATGAAGTCCGAGGACCTGCTGGCGACGGTGTTCCCGGACCAGGTGGCGTGCCTCGAGAACATCGTGGGCGACCGCAAGATTCCGGATCACCCGCTGGTCGCGCAAACGTTGCAGGATTGTTTGCACGACGCGATGGACCTTGATGGCCTGGTCGCGTTGCTCAAGCGCCTGGAACGCGGCGAAGTGCAGATGGTCGCGCGCGACCTGACCGCGCCATCGCAACTGGCTGCCGAGGTACTGGGCGCGCGTCCGTATGCATTCCTCGATGGTGCGCCGCTGGAGGAGCGCCGCACGCAGGCCGTCGCCGCACGCGGCTTCGTCGACGCCCACAACGCGGAAGACCTCGGCAAGCTGGACGCCGACGCCATCGCCGCCGTGCGCGAGGAAGCGTGGCCCGCGCCGCGCGACGCCGACGAGATGCACGAAGCCCTGCTGGCGCTGGGCGCGGTCAACGATTCGGACATGTCACGCAACTTGGCATGGCCTGGCTTGCTTCAGGAGCTCGCCAACGCGCGGCGCGCGACGGCATTGACGCCCGCCCCCGCTTGCGGGGAAGGACTGGGGCGGGGCGCCTCCGGCGGGAACCACCCCCATCCGCCTTCGGCACCGTTGTCGGACTCGCACGTCGTGCGCTCGTCGGACAACCCAGCCCTCGGCTTCCTGCCTCGGGCGTTCGAGGCAGCGCGAACCGTCACCGGCGGTTCGCAAGCGCCGCCTCTCACCCCCGTAAACGGTGGAACGGCGCAACGCACCTTGTGGATCGCCGCGGAAACGCTGCCGCTGTGGCGTGCAATTCATCCCGATGCCGTTTTGCAGCCCGCGATCGAAGCGCCGGCGGAATTCGCGGCCAAGACATGGACGCGCGAAGACGCGCTGGTCGAAGTCCTGCGTGCACGGCTGGGTTGCGTCGGGCCAATCTGCGCCACCGAACTGGCGCAGGCGTTCGGCATCGATGACAACGACCTCGCCATCGCGCTGGCCGCGCTGGAACGCGAAGGCGTCGCGATGCGTGGCCATTTCACGCCGCACCTCGCCAGTCATTCGGCACAGGGACGTGCCGACGAGTCGGTGACCCTGCCCACCGATTCGGCAAGCGTGGCACGGCTTGGCCGCGACCGTTTGCCCGACACTCGCGGCGCGACGCCCGATGTGTCGGCACCGGAAGAATGGTGCGATCGCGCCTTGCTGGCGCGCATCCACCGCCGCACGCTGCAGCGGTTGCGCCGCGAAATCGAACCCGTCGCACCCGCCGACTTCATGCGCTTCCTGCTGGACTGGCAACACGCGACGCCGGATACGCACCTGCGCGGCCCGGATGCGCTGGCGGTGGTGCTGGCG
>JAICHS010000333.1 GCA_025924775.1 Rhodanobacteraceae bacterium | reverse complement strand
TGCGTTTCCTGGCCGGCGACGACGTGTTGCTGGACCGCGAGTTTTTCGCGTACGACATTGCCGCCAGCAAGGCGCACGTCGAGGGCTTGGCGAACATCGGCGTGCTGGACGGCGGCGAGGCGGCGGCCCTGACGCGCGAACTGGATACGCTGGCCGGCGACTTCCGCAGCGGTGCGTTCGTGCTCGACGCGCACTTCGAGGATGGCCATTCCGCGATCGAGGCGCGCCTGACCGAGCGTCTTGGAGACGTTGGCCGCAAGGTGCACACCGGGCGCAGCCGCAACGACCAGGTGCTGGTGGCGACGCGCCTGTGGCTGAAGGACAAGCTGGCGACACTGGCGACGTTGTGCAACGCCTGCGCAGCGATCTGCCTGGACCGCGCGGCCGGCGAATCGCTGCCGATGCCGGGCTACACGCATTTGCAGCGCGCGGTGGTGTCGTCCACGTCGATGTGGTGGGCGGGTTTTGCGGAGGGCTTCATCGACGACGCGTGGCGCGCGCGGCAGACGTTCGACTGGATCGACGCCAATCCGCTGGGCAGCGCGGCCGGTTACGGCGTCAATCTAGCGCTCGATCGCGACCACACCACGCACGCGCTGGGGTTCGCGCGGCTGCAGGTCGCGGCGACGTATGCGCAACTGTCGCGCGGCAAGTTCGAGATGGCGGCACTGGAAGCGATCGCGAGTGCGCTGCTGGACGTGCGCCGGCTGGCGTGGGACCTGTCCCTGTTCACCACGGCCGAATTCGGCTTCGTCGCGCTGCCGGACGAATACACGACCGGCTCCTCCATCATGCCCAACAAGCGCAACCCCGACGTGGTCGAATTGCTGCGCGCCAGCTACGCCAGCGTCGCCGCCGCACGCACCGAGGTCGAGCAGCTGCTGTCGCTGCCGTCGGGCTACCAGCGCGACCTGCAGTTCAGCAAGGGCGGCATCTTCCACGGGGTGCATCGGGGCCTGATGGCCCTGGAACTGGTCCCGGACCTGCTGGCGCGCCTGCGTTGGAACGAAGCCGCGATGCGCGCGGCGATCGAGCCCGCGATGTACGCGACCGATGTCGCGGTGGAACAGGCGGTGGCGGGCGTGCCGTTCCGCGAGGCTTATCGCGCCGCGGCAAAGGCCGCCGCCGCAGCGGGGCAGGGGCGCACGCCGGAACAAAGCCTTGCTGCGCGCACCTCGCCGGGTGCACACGCTGACCTGCGACTGGACTTCCTGCGGGCGCGGCTGCACGCGCTTGGGCGCGAATCGGACGGCACGTGACCGTGCCCGATGGCCCCGGCGACCGGTTCGCCGCGGCTTCGCTCAGAACGACATGAAGTAACCGCCGTTCACGGGGATGTTGGCGCCGGTGATGAAGCCGGCGTCGTCGGCGGTAAGGAACGCGACGGTGCGCGCGATCTCCGAGGGCTCGCCCAGCCGCCCGACCGGCACCTGCGCCACGATCTGGGCGCGGATTTCCTCTGGTACCTTCATCACCATTTCGGTCTTGCAATAACCCGGCGAGACGCTGTTGACGGTCACGCCTTTCTTGGCGACTTCACGCGCCAGCGCCATGGTGAAGCCGTGCATGCCGGCCTTGGCAGCGGAGTAGTTGGTCTGGCCGAACTGGCCGGTCTGGCCGTTGACCGAGCTGATGTTGACGATGCGCCCGAAATTGCGGGTGGTCATGCCGTCCACGGTGTTGCGGCACATGTTGAATACACCGTCGAGGTTGACGTGCATAAGGTCGGTCCACTGGGCCTGGCTCATCTTCTTGAGCGAGGTGTCGCGGGTGATGCCCGCTGCATTGACCACGATGTCCACGCTGCCGTACTTCTCGGTGAGGTGCTTGACGAGGTTCTCGCAGTCTTCGAATTTCGAAACGTCAGCCGGCGCAAACACGATGCTGCCGTCGTATTCCTTGGTTTCCTCGCGAAACGCGGCGAGTCGCTCCTGGCGGTTGCCAAGGTCGGCCGCGATGACCTGGCGACCGTCCTGCGCAAGGCGTTTGCAGATGGCCGTACCCAGCCCACCGATGCCACCGGTGACGACGGCTACACGTTTGGTCATTGAAGTCTCTCTGTCGTTGGATGCGACCGTTCCCGGTCGCGAAGGCCGGAAGCGGCTGGCCGCTGTAGGCGTTGCACGATGTTTTGCCGCACAGCCGCATGTGCTGCGCCGCAACAATCAAGTGATGGTACGAACCCCCAGCAGGGGTGTCAACGCCGTTTGCGACCGGGTTTGCCGGGGGGCGAATCAGGCTCGGGCGCGGGCTTGGCGGCCGGCGGGTTGGCCGCCTGCAATGACCGCCACAAGTCGATGTTGCGCTCGGTCACCTCGTTCAGCATCGACCAGGGCGTCTGCCCCAGCAGGCTGTTCAACTGGTCGCGGAACTTGTGCTGCTGCTCCAGGAAAACCTTGAGGCTGTTTTCCAGGTAGCCACCCACGAAGCCCTGCATGGCGTCGCCGTAGAAGCGGATGATCTGCGACAGCAACGCGGTCGAAAAGATCGGCTGGCCGTGCTGTTCGTGCTCGGCGATGATCTGCAGCAGCACCGTGCGGGTCAGGTCTTCGTTGGTCTTGGCATCGCGGACCTCGAAGTTCTCGCTGGACAACACCAGCTGTCGCACTTCTTCCAGCGTGATGTAGCTGGAAACCCGCGTGTCGTACAGTCGGCGATTGGGGTATTTCTTGATGACGCGTGGTGATGCCATGCCGCAAAAGTAGCACGGGATGTGGCATTGCACCAGCAAGCGGTGGCGGTGGGGCAGCCCGGGGTTGCGCCCCCCAATGGTGTGGCCGGACTGTGGCCGCGCGGCGCGCGCAGCCGAGTGCCTTGTTCAGGGCTTGGGCGGGGCGTCGATCGCGGTGCTTTCACCCAGCGGAAGCACGGTGTGGCCGCGGGTTTCGTTCACCGCTTCGGCCGCCGCGATGTAGATGCCGACCACGGCCGTCACCAGTCCGAGGTAGCCGCCGAGGATCGTCAAGGCGTCGAGATGGGCCCATTGGGCCAGGGCCGCCGTGAACAGCGAAAGGCACAGGCCCAGCGTGAACAGCATGCGTGCGACGCC
>JAICHS010000332.1 GCA_025924775.1 Rhodanobacteraceae bacterium | reverse complement strand
TCGCCCATGCGATCAAGCCGGGCCTGCGTCGGCACGATGCCGGCGCGCGATTTCGCCGCAAGGTCGCGCAATGCGGCCAGCTTGTTGCCGGAGATGCCGGCGCCGCGCAGGCTGGCGTCGTCGAGTGCCTCGATGCCGGACGGCGTGATGCGGCCACGACGCGGCATCAACGCCTCCACACGCGCCTCGATCACGCGCACCACCTTGCCGGAAAGCTGCTGGTGGATGATCGAACGCGCCAGCGCGTCCACCGGGTCGAAGCGTGCCGCGAAATCGTGTTCGATCGGCCCGATCCGCTGCATCCACCTGGCCAGCTTGCGGTCGCGCTTCTGCAAATGGGCGCGGGCCGCCGCGACGTCGAACCCGCGTGGAATAGCCGCTGCTGTCATTTTTCTGTTCCCATGATGAAACCCTCTGAACAACCGCCGCGAGCGCAGGCAGGTTGCGTGACGCCGGGACGGAGGACGTGGAGCGCACACGCCGGCAGGCAAGCATCCGGGCACTTCCGGCGTCCGAGCTGACAGCCGCAACCGGTCATTCGGAAGTCCGGCGCCAAAACGCCACGCCCAACGCGACCCATCCCGCAATCAACGCCAAACCACCCAGCGGCGTGACCACGCCGATGGCGCCCGGCGCGCCCAATGCCAGCGCGTACAGGCTGCCGCAGAACAGCACGATCCCGATGGCCAGCAGCACCGCGGCCAGGTGCGAGGCGTGGGTCCGCCGCAGCAACGCGCACAACGCCAGCGCCAACGCGTGCCAGAACTGGAAATGCACGGCGGTGCGCCACACGTCCAGCATCTGCGCCGACAACTGCGCGTGCAGCGCATGCGCGCCCAACGCGCCCAGGACCACCGCGCTGGCGCCCGCCGCCGCCGCCGCGACACCCGGCCAGCGCAGGCGTGCCGATTGGGCCGGCGCAGCCGTCATCGCCGCCGCCCGCGCACCGCGCGCCGCCGCATCCGCCACCACCCGTACAGCAGGCCGATCAGCGTCACCACGATCGGCATCAGCAGGATGTCGATGAACTTGAGTTGCATCGACAGCCGCTCGATGTCGGCGTCCAGGTTGCGCTGCACCCCGCGCAACTCGCTGCGGATGGCCAGCTTGCGCTGGGTGAATTGATCCAGCGCGGCCTTTTGCGCCGCCGTGCGCTTGCGCCCCTGCTCGCCCTGCTTCAGTGCTGCAAGCCGCGCCTCCGTGTCTTCCAGTTCCGCCTGCAGTTCGATCTGCTTGGCCTTGAACTTTTCGTCGGCCTGGCGACGCAGCATGTCCACCCGCGTGAACCTGCGCTCGTTCACCGCGCGTCCGCGGATCGCGATCAGGTTGGAAGGCCCGGTCAGGTCATCCACCGCGTTGACGAAAAAGTCGCCGTTGCTGGCAAATGGGCTCATCAGGGTCTGGCCCAACGTGGGACTGGCCTGCACCCACAAGCGGTCCGACAGAAGATCGGTATCGCCCACCAGGATCACCGCGGCCTTGCGCGCTGGCGGCTGCGCGGGCCGGTCACCCGTGAACGCATCCGGCAACGGTCCCTCCAGCCGCACCGCGATGGCGTAGTGTTCGCCATCCGGGACGTAACCCTTGTACAGCGCGGCGGGGTCGCCCGCATCGCGCACGCGCTGCGTGGGCACCACCATCGCCTCGGTGGTGCTCTGCAGCAGCGGGTCCAGCCGCACTGCCGCACCCGGCAGCAACCCGAAATACCCGGTCGCGGCGATGTTGATCACGCTGAGCGCCTGGGTCACCGGGTCGCGCCGGTTGAGCTCATCGCCGGTCAGTCCGAGCACGGACGGATCGCGCACCGACGCGCCCGTGACCGGCGATTGCACCGTCAATGCGCGCGAACGGTCCAGCAGCGCGCGGTTGGGATCGAACGCCACGCCCCACGCCGCGAACAGCGTGCGCAGGTCCGAGGCTTCGCCGCCGGCCACCTCGGAATCGGGATCGACGAACACCAGTAGGCGGCCGCCGCCCTGCACATAGCGATCCACCGCCTGCAGGTCGGCGTGGGTCATCCCGGTCGGTTGGATCAACACCAGCGCCGCCGCGTCGCCGGGCGTCACCGCGGCCAGCGAGGTGGCGTCCAGCCGCTGCACGTCGAACAACTGTTGCACCTGCTGCAACGCACTCCACGCGGGGGTTGCGTTGCCATCCGCGTCGGTGCCGGGCCAGATCGGCAAGCCGCTGTAGATCGCGACGCGTGGTTGCCTGGCGACGCTGAGGTCGTGCAGCAGGCGCGCCACGTCGTACTCGAGGAAGGGTTCCTTCGCGGGCAGGAAGAACGGGATCGCGGCAGTCCGTCCGTCGCTGACATTGCGCCCGGCCAGGCCAAAGAAGATGGCCTCACCCGTGCCTTCGCCACGCACCGAGGTCAGGCCGGCCGCGCTCGCGCGATCCTCGTCTTCGGAAAACGGCAACGGATCGATCCGCGTCAAATGGATGTGCCCGTGCGAGCGCCGCACGATCTGCTCCAGCATATGCAACACGTGCTGGTGGTAGGCCCGCAGCTGCGGCAGGTTGTGGCTCGCGCGGTCGGAAAAATACAGCGTCAGGTCGATGGGTTGCTTGAGGTGCGCGGCGATATCGCGGGTGCCGGGCGACAACGTGTACAGGTGGTCGTGGGTCAGGTCGATGCGTTCGCCGCCAAGCCAGCGCGCGGCCCCCAGCACCAGTAGCACGTAGGCCGCAGCCAGGATCGGCAGCGTCAACCACAAGCGACCGCGCAGCCTCATCCGCCGCGCCTCGCGTCCAGGATCAGCACGTTCGCCACCAGCCAGAACACGATCGTCAACACGAAATACGCCACGTCGCCGAAGTCCAGCACGCCGCGCGCGATGGCCTGGAAGTGTGCCAGCAGGCTGAGGTTCGACAAGGCATCCGCGAAGTGGTTGGAACCCAGTGCCAGCAGTGGTTGCTGCACCAGCGGATCGCCCGCCAGCAGGAACAGGAAGCACACCGCCAGCGCCAGGATGAAGGCAACCACCTGGCTGCGGGTGAGCACCGACAGGCATTCGCTGATCGCGAGGAATGCGCCGGCCATCAGGAAACTG
>JAICHS010000331.1 GCA_025924775.1 Rhodanobacteraceae bacterium | reverse complement strand
GTTACGCGATCAACAAGGCGCGCATGCTGCGGTTGGCGCGCTACAGCACGGAATGCCTCAACGAGTTGGCGGACGAACTCGGCATCGACTACGAAGCACGCAAGCTCGGCACGCTGCAGGTGTTCCGCACGCAAGCGCAACGGGATGCCGCGGGCAGCGACATCGCCGTGCTCGATCAGTACGCCGGGCCCTACGAACTGCTCGATCGCGCCGGCATCGTGCAGGTCGAACCCGCACTGGCGGAAGTAGCCGGCCGGTTCACCGGCGCGCTGCGTTTGCCCGAAGACCAGACCGGCGATTGCGCGCTGTTCACGCGCGTGCTGGCCGAGCGCGCGAAGGCGGCGGGCGTCGAATTTCGTTTTGGTGCAACGGTGGAAGCGCTGGAAACCTCGGGCGATCGCGTGATTCGCGCACGCATCGACGGCAAGATCGTGCGCGCGGACAAATACATCGTTGCGCTGGGCAGCTACACGCCGCGCCTGCTCGCGCCGCTGGGCATCCGGCTTCCGGTGTACCCGCTCAAGGGCTATTCACTGACCGTGCCGATCACCAATGCGGCGATGGCGCCGGTGTCCACCGTGCTGGATGAAACGTACAAGGTCGCGGTGACGCGCTTCGACCGTCGCATCCGCGTCGGCGGCACCGCGGGAGTGTGTGGGTTCGATCTGTCGAAGCCGGCGCGGCGCCGCGCGATGCTGGAAAGCGTCGTCACCGGTTTGTATCCGCAAGGCGGCGATGTGAGGCAGGGCGAATTCTGGGCAGGCTTGCGGCCGGCAACGCCCGACGGCACACCGGTGATCGGCAGCACGCCCTACAAGAACCTTTTCCTCAACACTGGCCACGGCACGCTCGGCTGGACGATGGCGTGCGGATCGGGGCGCTATCTCGCCGACCTGATGGCCGGCGCGATGCCGCACATCAGCAGTGAAGGCCTGGATATTTCGAGGTATCGCAAGCGCGCGCGCCCGGCAGCATCCGACGAGCCCCGACACGCCATCGGCATGACCACATAGGTGCAGCACATCATTCACGACGGAGGGCCGCCATGCCGCCAACGACTACACAAGCCGCCGGTGACGACCACCGCCTGAAGCGCCACATCGGCACCGTCGGGCTGCTCTTCACCGCGGTCGGATCCATCATCGGTTCCGGTTGGTTGTTCGGCGCGATGAATGCCGCGCAGCAGGCCGGCCCGGCTTCGATCCTTTCGTGGCTGGTGGGCGCGGTGATGATCCTTTTCATCGGGCTTACCTACGCGGAACTCGGCACGATGTTTCCGGTGTCGGGTGGGGTGGTGCGGTTCCCGCACTTCGCGTTCGGTTCGTTCGCGAGTTACATCTCCGGATGGATCACCTGGATCGCGACCGTGGCCGTCGCGCCGCTGGAGGTGCTGGCGGTGCTGCAATATTCGGCCAACTACATTCCATGGTTGCAGACGCTGAAGGACGGCTCGCCGGTACTGACCACGCCGGGGCTGGGCGTCGCCTGCCTGCTGCTGCTGGGTTTCGTCCTGATCAACATGCTGGGCGTCCGCTGGTTCGCGCGCATCAACAACACGCTGGTGGTCTGGAAGGTCGGGATCATCATCATCGCGATCGTGGCTTTCCTCGCGGTCGAATTCCAGCCATCGCATTTCTCGAGCGCGCAGTTCGGCGGCTTCATGCCGATGGGTTGGCACGGCGTGTTTTCGGCGGTGGCGACCGCGGGCGTGGTGTTTTCGTACCTCGGTTTTCGCCAGGGCGTGGAACTCGCGGGAGAAACCACCAACCCGCAGCGCAATGTTCCGATCGCGATACTGGGTTCACTCGGCCTGTGCACGGTCATCTACGTGGGCCTGCAAGTGGCTTTCATTGGCGCACTGCCGGCATCGGCGCTGGCGAACGGCTGGGCCAACATCGGCACGACTTTCATTGCCGGCATCGGCGAGCACTCGATGGCGTTCGGACCGCTGGCCGCGCTGGCCGCGGCACTGGGACTCACCTGGCTCGCGATCCTGTTGTACGTCGATGCGTTCGTGTCGCCCAGCGACACCGGGTTGATCTACACGATCCTGTCGGCGCGGCTGACTTACGCGATGGGTCGCAACGGCAACGTGCCGAAGGCGCTGTCGCACGTCAACGAAAAGGGCGTGCCGTGGGTCAGCGTGGTGCTGGCGTTCTTCGTCGGGCTGCTGTTTTTCCTGCCGTTCCCGGGCTGGCAGAAATTGGTCGGTTTCCATACCTCGGCAATGGTGATGTCGTTCGGCGCGGGGCCGCTGACGATGATGGCGCTGCGCAAGGAGCTGCCGGATCACAAGCGGCCGTTCCGGTTGGGCGGTGGCTGGGCCATTCCGTACCTTGCGTTCCTGTCGTCCAACCTGATCGTGTTCTGGTCGGGCTGGGACGTGGTCTGGAAATTGATGCTGGCGGTACTGGCCGGGTTCGTGCTGCTGGCGATCCACGAGACCGGTTGGCGCAAACACACGCCGAAGCTGGACATGCAAGCAGGTTTCTGGATGCTGCCGTGGCTGGGCGGCGTCACGTTGATCAGCTGGCTGGGACGCTATCCCGTGCTCGACAAACACGCCGGCAACCTCGGCTACCTCGACATGGTCTCGGGCCCGGCCGTGATCGTGGTTTTCTCGGCGGCGATCATGGCGCTGGCGCACGTGTTTCGGTTGCGCGGCCAACGCGTGATCGAGCAGTTCCGCGAGCAACCGGCAGAAGGCCAAGGCTGAGCCTGCGCGCTGCCCGGTGGATCGAGCCGGATCGCAAAGCGGTGTCGGTCCGAGTGGGCGACGAGCGATGCCAGCTATTTTTCCGTATCGCCGCGCTCGATCTTGCCGACCAGGTTGTAGAGGATCTTCATGTCCTCGGCATCCAGCGTGTCGCCGCCCATGCCGCGGAAATGGTTGTGGAAGGCGCGCACTGCGCCCTTCGGATCGTCCAGCGAGTAGCCGACGACCGACAACGCCGTCCACGGATTGAAACCGGGCGGCGGGGTGAGTTGTTCGAAGCCGGGATCGGGCCACAGTCCGAAACCGTGCGCGGCCAGCGTCGCCCACGGGAACAGTGGG
>JAICHS010000330.1 GCA_025924775.1 Rhodanobacteraceae bacterium | reverse complement strand
CTGTGAATGGAACCGATACCCAAAGTCTTGCCAAGTCCGAAACTGATCGCGCCATGGCCTGCGGCCAAGTGTGTTGACGCGGTCCCTTCGCATACTGCGAAGACGGCTACTCCCTGAAGGGGCGCCGACCGTAGCGAAGGAACGATCGGGAATCAACCAAACCGTTCGACCGGTCTGGACACACGCCAACCGTAGCTGGCCGCGATCACTTGAGGTAGGTGCGCAGTACGTCGATCAGATCATCGGCGCTTTGGCTGCGCGCCCCGGCACTACGGCTACTGGCCCCGGCGATGTGTTCCCGAATGTGTCCTTCCATGACTTCCACCATCAAGCCTTGCATCGCTCCGCGCACAGCGGCGATCTGATGCAGCACTTCGACACAACCTTTTTCGGCTTCGAGGGCGCGTTCCAAGGCCTCGACCTGGCCCCGAATGCGGCGCACACGTGCCAGCAGCTTGGCTTTGTCGCGTGTCGTGTGGCTCATAGCGAACCTTAAATTAATACCCTACACGGGTATAGTATACGCAATGAAAACCGACCACGCATTTCCGCTATCGTCGGCGTTCGCGGCGCTCGGCGCGGCGGTATTGTTTGGTGCCAGCACGCCCCTGGCCAAAGCGCTGCTGCGTGACCTGTCCCCCGTATTGCTGGCCGGCCTGCTGTATCTCGGCAGTGGGCTTGGGCTTGCCCTGATCCGATTGATACGTGACCGCGGCTGGCGTGCGCCCGGGATGACGAAGCGTGAGTGGCTGTGGCTGCTGCTCGCGATCGTGTTTGGCGGCGTACTGGCCCCGGTACTGCTGATGCTCGGCCTGTTGCGCACGCCGGCGGCCACGGCGTCGCTGTTGTTGAACCTCGAAGCCGTGCTGACCGCCCTGATCGCGTGGAGCGTATTCCGCGAAAACGCCAACCGCAGGATCGTGCTCGGCTTCACCCTGATCGTGGTCGGTGCGCTATTGCTGGCACTGCCAAGTTCATCGCAGCACCTCGGGCTTGGCCGCGGAGCCCTGCTGATCGCGGGCGCCTGCCTGTGCTGGGCGCTGGACAACAACTTCACCTGCAAGGTGTCGAGCTCTGACGCACTGTTCATCGCGGGCTTGAAGGGCTGGGTCGCCGGCGTCGTCAACACCGTGATTGCGGTTGGGCTGGGCGCGCGCTTCCCCTCCGCGCCGGTCGTCGGCATGGCGCTGGGCGTCGGCCTGCTCGGTTACGGCATCAGCCTCGTGTTGTTCGTACTGGCCTTGCGTGGCGTCGGCTCGGCGCGCACGGGTGCGTATTTTTCGACTGCACCATTCATCGGCGCCGCCATCGCGATCCTGGCGTTCGGCGACCACGCATCGTGGATGTTCTGGCTCGCGGCTGTCCTGATGGGCGCCGGCGTATGGTTACATCTCACCGAACGGCGTGAACACCTCGGTCGTTCTACCCTGAAGGACCATGAGCAGCAAGCCTGAAAAATCAGCGTCGTGAGTCCAGGCGCAGGACACGCGGGTCCGATGGATCGGCGCGGCCACCAGCGCGTAGTTGTTGCTGTTGCCTGACCAGTATGTGGTGGCCAGCTGATCTTCGCGACGTTGCCGGCGAGGTGGCGCGCCCGCTGCCGGTGGCGAGCGGGTCGGCTCCGATGGGAAGGAATCCGGAACCGGCCGGATCCGGTAATGGCGCCGCGTCGGGAAAGTATTCGTCCAGCCATGCGTGAAGTGCGCCCGGGTGCTGCTGCGCCACATCCAGATGTGGCTGCGCGCTGACGTCGCGATCAACAGGGCTCATGCTGGAACACGCCGCGGACGGGATGCGCGCAATTATCGCGTGCAAGCCTTATGCGCCAGCTGCGGTGCGGACTATCGAGGTATCGCCCGCCAACTGGCACGGCCAACGCGGTGGGCGTCGGCGGTCGGCTTCGATGACGACGCCCGGCAACCACCTTGGGTCGCTACACCTGAGTTACTTGCGTTTGCAAATGCGAACGATTAGCATTCGTGAATCAATTGTTCGCACAAGAGTTGGCGTATGACGCTCGAACTCCTCCTGCGTACTATCGCCCTCGACAGCGGCAAGCAAAAAGGGCGCGCACAAGGCCACGGCGACCAGTGCAAGTAGCGCCAGCAGGCGCAAACGGGAATGCAGGCGGTTCATCGGGTTTTCTCCGTAGCGGTCGTGCCGACACTGCGGCCGACCAGGCGCTCGAGTTCGACGTAAAGGAGGTGGTAATCGCGCGCTGCCTCGACGGCTTCGCGCTGCACGGTCAAGAGTTGCTGCTGCGCATCGACCCATTCGAGGTAGGAATAACGGCCCACGCGATAGCCGGCCTCGGTGAGCCTGAGCGTGCGTTCGGATTCCGGAATCACGCGTGCGCGCAACGTGTCGGCTTGCGCGCGTGCGTGCTGAAGCTCCTGATAAACCGCGTACAGGGTGCGATACAGGTCGGCGCGCGCACCCAATGCCCGGGCGTCGACGGCTGCGCGTCGCTGCTCGGCTTCACGCACAAAGGGGGCGGCGCGCGCAGACGTGCCTAACGGCACCGTGACGCTGAGCACGAAAGCCTGGTCATCGAATGCTTCCAGCCGGCGGATGCCGGCATTGAACGTGATATCGGCGGCGCGGTTGGCCCGGGCCACGGCAATCCGTGCGTCCTCCAGTCGTTGCGCCGAGGCGAAACGGACCAGATCGGGATTGCGGTCGAGGCCGGCGATCAGTGCATCGAACGGTTCCGGTTCGGGCAAGCTGTAAAACGAGGCTTCGGCCGCGCCGAAGCCTGGATCACGCGCGTTCCAGGTGGCCGCGAGCGCAACGCGGGCGCTTTTCAGTTCGTGCTCGGCATGTTCCGCGGAAATCTCCGCGCGCGCCAGCGTAATCCGGGCCTTGCCCAGTTCGGCGTCCCCGGCTTTTGCCACACGCACGCGCTGGTCCACCAGTTTTTCGCCGCGGCGGGCGAGCTGCGTCGCATGCTTGGTCAACGCAACCCCCTCCTGGTCGGCGACGACATGGATGAACCGGCGTGCAACCTCGGCAAGCAGGTCGAGACGCTCCGCGTCCTGGTCGGCGAGCAGCAGCGCGCGTTCGCT
>JAICHS010000329.1 GCA_025924775.1 Rhodanobacteraceae bacterium | reverse complement strand
TGCCGATCGCGGTGAGCTGCCAGACACCCAGCACGCGGCGAAAATCGCCGCTGCCACCGGCCTCGGCTTGCAACTGCTCGACCGACTTGTGCCGGATGATCGTCTGGAACAGGCTCATTGCGGTTACCCCGGGCGCAGGAATCGGCCGAGCATAACGGGGTGGGCCGGTGCGTTGCTGTGCCAATGGTCCCCCCCGGCATGGTTGGAGCGCGCCGCGGGTTGCGCGACAATCCCACGACATGCCTCGCAAACGCAGCCAACCCAGGCGCAAGCCTGCCGCCCCACCGCCCGCCACGCAGTCCGAGCTGCCGTTGCTGGACCTGCGCGGGGCCGACCTGCCGCCAGCGCCGTCCGCCGATACCTCGCGCCCGGCGGACGCCTCGAGCCGCTCGACGCGCACCATCGAATTCCTGTTGCGCGCGCTGCCGGCCGGCTGGCGCGACAAGACCCGCGACCTGCTGGTGCTGGTGCGCATGGATCGCCCGATCGGCGCGCTGCTGCTGCTGTGGCCGACGTGGTGGGCGCTGTGGCTGGCGGCCGACGGCTTCCCGCCGTGGAAATACCTGATCGTATTCACCGTGGGCGTGTTCGTGATGCGCGCGGCGGGCTGCGCCATGAATGACTTTGCCGACCGCAAGCTGGATCCGCTGGTCGCGCGCACCGCGGGGCGCCCCATCGCCGCCGGGCGGGTGCGCCCGCGCGAAGCGTTGTTCGTGTTCGTGGGCCTGTGCCTGCTCGGTTTCGTGCTGGTGCTGGCCTTCACCAACCGCCTGACGATCTACCTGTCGTTCGCCGGCGCCGCGCTGGCCGCGCTGTACCCGTTCTCGAAACGCTACACGCAGCTGCCGCAGGTGGTGTTGGGCGCCGCGTTCGGCTGGGGCATCCCGATGGCGTTCGCCGCCATCACCAATGACCTGCCGCCGGTGTGCTGGTTGCTGTTCTTCGGCAACATCCTGTTCTCGACCATCTACGACACCGAATACGCGATGGTCGATCGCGACGACGACCTCCGCGCCGGCGCCAAGTCCACGGCAATCCTGTTCGGCGACGCCGACCTGCCGATCCTTGGCATCCTGATGGCGACGCTGCTGTTCACGCTGCTGCTGGTCGGCCAGCGCGCGCAACTGGAGTGGCCATTCCTGGCCGGCCTCGGCGTCGCGTTGCTGCTGTTCGCGTGGCAACTGTGGAACATGCGCTGGCGTCAGCGTGACGCGTGCTTCGCCGCGTTCCGCAACAACAACTGGGTCGGCGGGGTGGTCTGGCTGGGGATGGTGGTGGCGCTGGCGCTGAGATGACGGTACGCGACGCGCGCTCGGTGAGCCCGCGTGCCGCACCTTCAATACGATGTCGGCAAAACCGATACACCCGGTGCAACGATTGTCTTGGTCGCCTGCAGGCAGGCTCCTGCAAAGCGGCTGTCGTAGGAGCGCGCCGGCGCGCTCCACTCGCCCACGGCAAGCGAATCCAGGGGTGGGTCAACGCGCCGCCGGCGCGCGCGCCAGCGCCCAGACGTCCACGCGCGCAACGCCCGCGCGCTGCAGTACGCGCACGCATTCGCCCAGGGTCGCGCCGGTCGTGAACACGTCATCCAGCACCGCGACATGCGCGGGCGGCGCGCCATCAAAATTCGCGGCGAACGCCCCCCGTACGTTGCGGCGGCGCTGGATGGCACTCAGCTCGGTCTGCGCGCCGGTGGCGCGCGTCCGCACCAGCGCACCGCGCAACAACGGGATGTCGAAACGCTTTGCCAGTGGTTTCGCCAGCTCCAGCGCCTGGTTGTAGCCGCGGCGGCGCAGGCGCGCGCCGTGCAGCGGTACCGGCACGATCGCCCCGGGCAGCTCGGGCGGTGCCATGGCACCCGACCACAGCAGCGACAGCGTGCGCCCCGCCGCCAAGTCGCCGCCGAACTTGAAACGCGCTTCCAGCTGCGCCAGCGGCCACTCGTAGCGAAATGGCGCCCACGCGGCGGCCCACGGTGGTTCACGCCGCAGGCAGCGGCCGCACAACGGCGCGGGGGATTCCAACGGCAACGCGCAACGCCGGCAACACGTGACGTTGTGCGGCATTTCGGCCGCGCACGCCGTGCACAAACTCAACGCGCCCTGCCCGCGCGCACCGCACAGCAGGCAGTGCGAGGGCCACAGCGTCGCCAATATCTCGTCAACCAACCGTTCAATCATAAAGTTGACAGATGCCTCCCTGGCGATGAAACTCCGCCGCCACTGTAACGCTGGAGGCCCACGATGGATGGTACGCACATCGCTGCACCGGTCCGGCACGACTGGTCGCTGGCCGAGGTCGAAGCCCTGTTGGCGTCGCCGTTCATGGACCTGCTGGCGCGCGCGCACGCGGTGCACGCCGCCCACCACGACCCGGACGCGGTGCAGATTTCCACGCTGCTGTCGGTCAAGACCGGCGGTTGTCCCGAGGACTGCGCGTACTGCCCCCAGGCGCAGCGCTACCAGACCGGCGTGGCCGCGCAGAAACTGATGGACGTCGAAGCCGTGCTGGCCCGCGCCCGCGCCGCCCGGGCCGCCGGCGCCTCGCGCTTCTGCATGGGCGCGGCGTGGCGCGGCCCGAAGGATCGGGACATTCCCAAGGTCGCGGCGATGATTCGTGCGGTGAAGGATCTCGGGATGGAAACCTGCGCAACCCTGGGCCTGCTGGGTGCAGGCCATGCGCAGGCGCTCAAGGATGCCGGGCTCGACTACTACAACCACAACCTCGACACCGCGCCCGACTACTACGGCGAGATCATCCATACCCGCGGATTCCAGGACCGGCTGGACACGCTGGACGACATCCGCGCGGCGGGATTGAAAACCTGTTGTGGCGGCATCGTCGGCATGGGCGAAACACGCACGCAGCGCGCCGGGCTGCTGCGGGCATTGGCCAACCTGCCCGAACACCCGCAATCGGTGCCGATCAACCAACTGGTCCCCGTGCCCGGCACGCCGCTGGCGCATGCGGACAAGCTCGATCCGTTCGAGTTCGTGCGCACGATCGCGGCCGCCCGCATCCTGATGCCGCGCTCGATCGTGCGGCTGTCGGCCGGCCGCCAGCAGATGAGCGAT
>JAICHS010000328.1 GCA_025924775.1 Rhodanobacteraceae bacterium | reverse complement strand
GCAGCAACACCTGGGTCTCGCTGAACAGGCGGCGCCATGGCCGCCCCGCAACACCCGCGGGCAGGCAGTCCAACAGGTTGGCGCCCAGCGCGGTGACCGGGTCGACCCATGCCACCGTCGGCATGGCAGCCGTCGTTCGGACGCACCATGCGGCCGGCGTGTCCACGCCCAGCGGCGTGCCTGCCTCCGCGAACAACGGCTGCAAGGCCTGGCCAAGCGTCGCAGCTTCGGCTTCGCCAAGGTCAGCCAGCGGGCAGGCCATCAGGCGCGCGCCGGTCGCCTCGCTGCGGACCCAGGCCGGGTCCGCGCACAACCAGGCGCCTTCGCGCGCAGCGTCGGCATGGCAGAAGTGCCGCAAGGCCGCCACCGGAATCGTATCGCCGGCGAAGTGGAACAGCTCGCGCAACACCGTCGCGCGCACGTTTTGCACATCGGCAACGCGATCGCCGCGTGCCAGCCATTGCCGGAAGTCCGGGCTTGCGCCCGTTTGTGACCAGGATGGCATCAAAACCCGCAAGGTGCTCATGCGATGACCGCTTCAAGTTCTTCGCAGCAACGCAGCCACTCGTCTTCCAGCTGCGCCTTCGCTTCGCGCAGCGTGTTTTGCTGACGCCCGATCCTGGCCAGCTCGGCGGTGGGGCCCTCGTAGATCGCGGGGTCGGCCAAACGTTGTTCCAGCCCGGCCAGCTCACTGTCGGTGGCCGCGATGCGTGCCTCGATTTTTTCCAGCCGCTTGCGCATGCCGCGCTGGCGCTCGCGCTCGGCCGCGGCTTCGCGGCGGCGCTCGCGCGGGTCCACGGTTGCTGTTGCGGACGCCGTTTCGCGGGCGCCGCCGCCGCGCCCGCGCAGCCAGCGTGCGTAGTCGTCGAGGTCGCCATCGAACGGCTCGACGCGGCCGTCGGCGACGCGCCAGAAGCTGTCGCACACCAGGCCCAGCAGGTGGCGGTCGTGCGCCACCAGCACCAGCGCACCCGGATACTCGTTCAACGCGTCCGCCAGGGCCCCGCGCATGTCCAGGTCGAGGTGGTTGGTGGGCTCGTCCAGCACCAGCAGGTTGGGCTTGTCCCACGCGATCAACGCCAGCGCCAGCCGTGCGCGCTCGCCGCCGGAAAAACCATCCACCGGCTCGAACGCGCGCTCGCCCGCGAAGTGCCACTTGCCCAGCCAGTCGCGCAAGGTTTGCGGCGGCGCATTCGGCGCCAGCTCGCGCAGATGGTCGAATGGGGTTTCGCCCGCGCGCAGGTTTTCCACCGTGTGCTGCGCGAAGTAGCCGATCGCGACGTCCTTGTGCGCGTGCCGCTCGCCAGCCATGGGCGCAAGCTCGCCCACCAGCGTCTTCACCAGGGTGGATTTGCCGGCGCCGTTCGGCCCCAGCAGGCCGATCCGGTCGCCCGCCTGCACGCTGAAGCGCACGTCGGACAGAATTTTCGCCGCGGGCGGGTAACCCGCATCCACGTGTTCCAGTTTCAGCATGGATTGCGGCAGCCGTTCCGGTTGGGGAAACCGGAACTCGAACGCGCGCTCGCTGCGCACGGCTTCCGTGCCGGCCAGTTTTTCCAGGCGCTTGATGCGCGACTGTGCCTGGCGCGCCTTGGTGGCCTTGGCCCGGAACCGGTTGATGAAGGCTTCGAGATGCGTGCGCTCGGCCTGCTCGCGTGCGTGCGCCGACTGCTGCTGTTGCAGGCGTTCGGCCCGTTGCCGTTCGAAATCGCTGTAGTTGCCGGTGTACAGCCGCGCGCCGCCCTGCTCCAGGTGCAGCACGTGGTCGACCGTGCCGTCCAGGAACTCGCGGTCGTGCGAAATGACCATCAGGGTGCGCGGGTAACGGCGCAGCCATTGTTCCAGCCACAGCACCGCGTCCAGATCGAGATGGTTGGTCGGCTCGTCCAACAGCAACAGGTCCGACGGCGCCATCAACGCGCGCGCCAGGTTCAGGCGTGCGCGCCAGCCGCCGGAAAACTCGGCCACCGGGCGCTCGTGGTCGGTCGGCTTGAAGCCCAATCCATGCAGCAGGCGCCCTGCGCGGGCACGGCCGTCGTAACCGCTCAGCGCGTCGATGCGCTGGTGCGCCACCGCTGCCGCCGCATGTTGGCCGGAGGCTTGCGCCCGCGCCTCGTCGGCCAGCGCCGAGGCAAGCTCGACATCACCACCCAGCACGTAATCGATGGCGGCGTCCGGCAACGCGGGCGTCTCTTGCGCCACCGAGGCAATCCGCAGGCCCGTGGGGACATCCAGCGCGCCGGCGTCGGCTTCAACGGTACCCAGGACCGCCGCAAACAGGCTGGACTTGCCGCTGCCGTTGCGGCCGGCCACGCCAACCTTCCAGCCATCGTGCAAGGCGGCATCGACACCGGCAAGCAACAGATGCCCGCCGCGGCGCAGCGCGAAGTCGTGAAAGGCAATCACACGTAGCGCACGCTCACGATCTCGTAGTTGCGTTCTCCGGCGGGCGCATTGAAGCCGAAGCTGTCGCCTTCGCTTTTGCCGATCATCGCGCGCGCGATGGGGGAGGACACCGCGATCATGTTCTTTTTGATGTCGGCCTCGAGGTCACCCACGATCTGGTAGGTGACGTTGCCACCGTTGTCGGCGTCTTCCAGTTCGACCAGCGCGCCGAACACCACCTTGCCGCCCGCATGTAGCGTGGCGGGGTCGATGACTTGGGCGACCGAAAGCGCGGATTCGATCTGGCCGATGCGGCCTTCGATGAAACCCTGTTGCTCGCGCGCCGCGTGATATTCGGCGTTCTCCTTGAGATCGCCGTGCGCACGCGCCTCGGCGATCGCCGCGATCACCCTGGGGCGATCAACGGATTTCAGATGTTCCAGTTCGGCGCGCAAGCGCTCGGAACCGGCTTTGGTCATGGGGGCTCGCTGCATGTGCGTGGCTCCTTGGTTGTCCTGTGTGCGGCCGCGGGTGTCGGCCGCGGCCCGAAAAAGGATGCGCAGTGGCGCCCTGGCTCAGACCGCCACGGCCACGGTGCCCTGCGTATCCGCCTCGCGCCGGTCCAGTTCGGCGTGCAATTCCTGCAGGCTGATGACATCGCCCTGCCCGCGAAAATCCAGCGAATGCAACAAT
>JAICHS010000327.1 GCA_025924775.1 Rhodanobacteraceae bacterium | reverse complement strand
GACGAGGGCGCGGACAGCATCCGGCGGATGTGGAGCCTCGCGCCCGGCGCGGACGCCGAACCGGACACGCTGTACGCCGGCATCGAACCGCCGGGACTGTTCGTCAGCCGCGACCGCGGCGAAAGCTGGACCCCGCTGACGGCGTTCAACGCGCACGCGACGCGCGGCAGCTGGACGCCGGCCAAGGGCGGGTTGGCGGTGCATTCGATCCAGGTCGATCCGCACGACGGCCGGCGCCTGTTCGTGGCGCTGTCGGCCGGTGGCGTGTACCGCTCGCGCGACGGTGGCCGCAGTTTCGAGGCCATCAACGCGGGCGTGCGCGCGCCCTACCTGCCCGACCCGCAGGCCGCCAGCGGCCACTGCGTGCACCGCATCCTGCTGCATCCGCGCAATCCCGAACGGCTGTACCAGCAGGGCCACGCCGGCACCTATCGCAGCGACGACGCGGGCGCGCACTGGCAGGACATCACGGCTGGCCTGCCGAGCGATTTCGGCTACGCGCTGGCGAGCGACCCCGGCGACGCCGACAGCGTGCTGGTGATTCCGGAAAACAACAGCCAGTTCCGCGCCACCGTGGACGGCCGCATCCGCGTGTTCCGCTCGCGTGATGCAGGCCGCAGCTGGCACGACACCAGCGACGGCCTGCCGCAACAAAATGCCTACGTCACGATCCTGCGCGATGGGTTGGACAGCGACGGCCTCGCGCCCTGCGGCTTCTATTTCGGTACCTCCAGCGGGCATTTGTTTGCCAGCGTCGATGGCGGCGACCACTGGCGCCTGTTGTGCGGGTTTCTGCCGGGGATCCTGTCCATCGCGGCGTGCACGACGGGTGGCACGCCATGAACGATACCGAACTGCTGGACGTGTTGTGCGCGCGCCGCGGCATCGTGTGCGCGGTCGGCGCCGGCGGCAAGAAGACGACGCTGTACCGGCTGCTGCGCGCGCATCCCGGACGCGCCGCCTTCACCTCGACTGTATTCACCTACACCTTTCCCGAAGACCTGGCGGCGCACCCCATCGTGGACGCACCCGAGCGGATCGTTGCGCGCGTGTTGGCCGCCGGCGGCGCCCATCGCAAGCTCGCGTTCGCCAGCCCCTCTGACAAGCCCGGCCGGCTGGTGGGCCTGACGCCGGCGCAGGTCACCGAGTGCCACGCCCGCGGCGGCTTCGACGTCACCCTGGTCAAGGCCGACGGCGCGCGCATGCGCGTGATCAAGGCGCCCGACGCGCACGAGCCGAACCTCGTACCGGACGCCGCGACGGTGCTGGCGCTGGTGTCGGCGCGCGCGATCGGGCTGCCGCTGTCCGCCCGTTGCGCGCACCGGCCCGAACGCGTGGCGGCGGTCACCGGCGCGCGCGCGGGCGAGCCATTGACGCCGCGCCACATCGCGGCACTGATCGCATCGCCCGACGGGCTGTTGCGCGGGGTCGGCGACGCGCGCGTGGTGCCGGTGATCAACATGGCGGACAGCGAAAGCGAACGTGCGGCGGCGCTGGAAGCCGCGCGCATCGCGCTGGATTCCAGCGACCGTTACGACCGTGTGGTGGTTGCGGCGATGCACGCCGACGATCCCATCGTCGCGGTGCTGGAGCGCCGCCGCGCGTGACGACCCGGCGACGTCGGCACCGGGTGGTATGCTCATCCAATTGCAACTACTTCGGTCATTTCGATGGACGCGGCAGCTCGGGTGACGTTGTGCATCCCCGCGGCGCTGCGGATGCACTGCGCAGGCGCCGACCAACTCAGCCTTGACGCCACCAGCGTGCGCGCTGCGCTCGCCGCGGCGGGTGCGCGCCACGCCTCGCTTTCGCAATACATCCTGACGCGCGACGGCCAGTTGCGGCCGTTCGTGAAGGTGTTCGTGCGCAACCAGGACGTGCGCGACCTGGACGGCCTGGACACGCGCCTGGTCGATGGCGACGAAGTGCTGATCGTGCCGTCGGTGGCGGGTGGCTGATGCGCCCGCGTCCGCTCGACAGCATGGCAGGAGCAAGCCGATGAAGGCCAGCGACCGGCGCCTGGCGGAACTGCGCGCCGAAATCCCCGAGGTGGCGCCCGCCGACGCGCGCGCGCTGGCGCAGCAGGGTGCGATCCTGATCGACGTGCGCGACGCGGACGAAACCGCGCAGGGCGTCGCCGACGGCGCGCGGGTGCTGGGCCGCAGCTTCCTGGAGTTGCGCATCGAGGACGCCGCGCCCGACCCCGCGCAACCCTTGCTGGTGATGTGCGGCAGTGGCGTGCGTTCGCTGTTCGCCGCGGCCGGATTGCGGCAATTGGGCTATCGCGACGTGCGTTCGGTGGCGGGCGGGTTCAACGCCTGGAAAGACGCGGGCCTGCCGTTCCACCTCCCCAAGGTACTCGACGCGAACGCGCGACTGCGCTACGCGCGCCAGCTGAACCTGCCCGAAGTGGGCGAAGCCGGCCAGCGCAAGCTGCTGGACGCACGCGTGCTGCTGATCGGTGCGGGTGGACTGGGGGCGCCAGCGGGCCTGTACCTGGCCGCGGCGGGCGTGGGCACCCTCGGCATCGTCGACCACGACGTGGTCGAGCGCAGCAACCTCAACCGCCAGGTCATCCACGCCGACGACCGCGTGGGCCAACCCAAGGTGGAATCGGCGCGCGAAGCGCTACTGGCGCTCAACCCGGACATCCGCGTCGAGACGCACCAGATGCACCTGTCGCCCGACAACGTCGATGCGCTGTTTGCGCAATACGACGTGATCGTCGATGGTTCCGACAACTTCGACGCGCACTACCTCGCCAACGACACCTGCGTGCGCCTGGGACTGCCGTGCGTGCACGGTTCGATCTACCGCTTCGACGCGCAGGTGAGCGTGTTCTGGCCGGCGGCACCCGGGGGCGGACCGTGTTACCGCTGCCTGTACGCCGCGCCGCCACCGCCGGAACTTGCGCCCTCGTGCAACGAGGCCGGCGTGCTCGGCGTGGTGCCGGGCGTGGTGGGGCTGCTGGAAGCCACCGAAGCGCTCAAGCTGGTGCTCGGCATCGGGCGCCCGCTGATCGGGCGCCTGCTGTGCTACGACGCGCTGGCGATGCGCTTTCGCGAGCTTGCGCTGCGCCCG
>JAICHS010000326.1 GCA_025924775.1 Rhodanobacteraceae bacterium | reverse complement strand
CGGCGATCCGAAACTCGCGTGGCTGTTCGAGAACTGCTATCCCAACACGCTCGACACCACCGTGCACGCCGGCACGTTCGAGGGCAAGCCCGACACCTTCATCGTCACCGGCGACATCGACGCGATGTGGCTGCGCGATTCGTCGGCGCAGGTGTGGCCGTACCTGCCGCTCGCGGCGCACGATGATGCATTGCGGCGGTTGTATCGCGGCCTGATCCATCGGCACGCGCGCTGCATCGCGATCGATCCGTACGCCAACGCCTTCATGGCCGATCCGCATGCGAAGACGAATCTGCCGTGGGCGCAGCACGACGACACCGACATGAAGCCCGGCGTCGCCGAGCGCAAGTGGGAAATCGATTCGCTGTGCTGGACGATTCGCTTGGCGCACGGCTATTGGAAAGCGACGGGCGATCGTGCGCCGTTCGATGACGACTGGCGCGCGGCGATGCGGTCAGTGCTGCAAACATTCCACACGCAACAGCGCCAGCACGGCTCGGGGCCGTACCACTTCCAGCGCGCGGCCGCGGCGCCCACCGACACGCTGGCGCTGGGCGGTTACGGTTGGCCGGGCAAGCCCGTCGGGCTGATCTTCTCGATGTTCCGGCCGTCCGATGACGCCTGCAAATATCCGCTGTTCGTACCGGGCAACGCGTTTGCGGTGGTATCGCTGCGGCAACTGGCGGCGATGACGCGCGCGTTGTTCGCCGACGAAGCGTTCGCGCGCGACTGCGAGGCGCTTGCCGATGAAGTGCAGGCGGCACTGGAAAAATTCGCGGTAATGCACGATGTGCAGGGCAAGACGTTCTGGGCCTATGAAGTGGACGGCTACGGCAATCAACTGTCCATGGACGATGCCAACGTCCCGAGCTTGCTTGCGCTGCCGTATCTCGGCTTCTGCCCGCGCGACGACGCGCGCTACCGCGCGACCCGCGCGCTGGCGTGGAGCGATCGCAATCCGTATTTCTTCAGCGGCAAAGCCGCGCAAGGCATCGGCGGTCCGCACGAAGGCTTGCGGATGATCTGGCCAATGTCGATCATGGTCCGGGCGCTGACCAGCAACGACGCCGGTGAAATCCGCCAATGCCTGCACTGGCTCGCGACCACCGATGCGAACACCGGCTTCATGCACGAAGCGTTCGATCAGGACGATCCCTCGCATTACACGCGAGCGTGGTTCGCCTGGGCCAATTCGCTGTTCGGTGAACTCGTGATCGACGTGGCCGCGCGTCATCCGGCATTGTTGCAAGGCGCGTGACGCGCGCGATGATTCCAAGCTGACCATCGAGGAGCACGACCATGGTGACACGCAGACGTTTCCTGCAAGGCGCGATGACGCTGGCGTTGCTGGAGCGCATCGATCCGCGCGCGGCACTTGCGCGCGCGCAGCAAGCGGGCCCCACCGGCGCGGGAACGCCGCCGGCCGACGCCAGCGTGTCGCAATTCGTCGACGTGTTCGTGGGCACCGGCGGCCACGGCCACACGTTTCCCGGCGCGACGGTGCCGTGGGGCATGGTGCAGCTTTCGCCAGACACCCACACGCACGGCTGGGATGCGTGTTCGGGTTATCACGAAGGCGACGGATCGATCATGGGCTTTTCGCACACGCATCTTTCCGGCACCGGCGGCGCCGACATGCTGGACGTGCTGGTGATGCCCGCGCAGGGCGCGGTGCTGCTCGATCCTGGCACGCGCGGCTTGCCCGACGAGCTTTATTACTCGCGCTACGACGCGGCGGCACGCGGCAAGCACCTCGCTGCCGACGTGGTCGCACATCCCGGCAAAGGCTATCGCTCGCGCTACGACAAGGCATCCGAGAAGGGATCGCCCGGCTACTACACGGTGCACCTTACCGACCACGACATCCTTGCCGAACTGACCGCGACCGCGCGCGCCGGGCTGCATCGTTACACGTTCAAGAAATCCGGGTCCGGGCATCTGCTTGTCGATCTCGCGCACGGCTACCGGGATGGCGTGGACAAACCCTGCCTGGTTTCCGATGCCGAACTGAAAGTGATCGGCCATGACACGCTGGTCGGCGGCCGGCGCGTGCACGAGTGGGCCAACGGTCGCTACATCTATTTCGCGATGAAAGTGTCGCGGCCGTTCACGCGTGCGGAGCTGTACTCGGATGACAAGTCGCTCGCCTCCGCCACGGATACGCACGGCAAGAGCCTGAAGGCCGTGCTGCATTTCGACGATGCATCGAAGACACCGCTGCTGGTGAAGGTCGGCATTTCCGGCGTGGACGTCGACGGCGCGCTGCGCAATCTCGAAGCGGAATTGCCCGACTGGGATTTCGAACGCGTGCGGCGCAGCGCGGCACAGCAATGGGAGCGCGAACTCTCGCGCATCCGCATCGATGCGCCGGACGAGGTCAGGCGCACGTTCTACAGCGGGCTGTACCACGCGATGCTGGCGCCGACACTCTTCAGTGATGTCGACAGCCGTTATCGCGGCATGGACCTGAACGTGCACACGTTGCCGAAGGGCCAGAACAACTACAGCACCTATTCGCTGTGGGACACGTACCGCGCGCTGCATCCGCTGTACACGCTGTTCCTGCCGGACAAGGTGCCGGACCTGGTGCAGGGGCTGGTGCGCAAGGCCAACGAAAGTCCGCAGGGTCCCGCGATCTGGCCGCTGCAGGGCGTCGAGACCGGCACGATGATCGGCTATCACTCGGTCGTGGTGATCGCCGAAGCGCAGGCCAAGGGTTTCACCGGCATCGACTATGCCGCGGCGTGGCCGGTGTATCGCGACCGCGCGCTGAGCTCAGACTGGCTGGGCCTTGGCTGGTATCGCAAGCTCGGTTACCTGCCCAGCGACGAAGAAGGCGAAGCGGTCAGCAAGACGCTCGAATACGCCTACGACGACTGGGCGTTGTCGCATCTGGCGGCCGGCGTCGGCCAGCAGGCGGACGCGAAGGCGCTGCGCGAACGTTCGCGCAATTACCGCAACGTGTTCGATCGCAAGCTCGGCTTCATGCGGCCGCGCGGCGCCGCCGGCGAGTGGCTGGAACCGTTCGATCCGATCGAGATGGGCCACTCGGACCAGTGGCGCGATTACACCGAATCGAATCCGTGGG
>JAICHS010000325.1 GCA_025924775.1 Rhodanobacteraceae bacterium | reverse complement strand
TTCATCCTGGATATGCGTCACGGAAAAATCGGGCACGGTGTCGCGCCAGCTTCCGCGTTCGAGCGCCAGCACGTTGGCGCCGGCTTCGGTCAGTTCCTGCGCGATGATCGAAGCCGTCCAGCCGAAGCCGACCAGCACCACGTCCACCTCGGGCAGCTTCCTTGCCATCTACATGTTCCCTGCAGGCCAGACTTTTCCGGTCGTGGTGGTGAGCGCGTCGTAATGCACCCGGGCCGGCATCTGCGCGTATTCGCAGCCCGGTCCGCGGAAGCGCCCGGTCGGCGACCCGCTCAGCCGGCACGTCACCGGATGCTCGCCGCCGAGGCTGATGAACGGCGCGTTGTAAGGCTGGCCGAATTTCTCGATGTCGTCGGTGTAGTTGTAGCGCGGCCCCGGATAGCCGATCAGCTTCCAGCCCGCGAAGTCGCGGTTGCCGCCGTAGACCGGATCGGCCAGGAAACCTTCCTTGGTGTTTCCCCAAAGCAGGTTGAAGAAGTTGGGCGATGGAATTTCGCCGAGATCGATCTTGCCATCTTCGAGGTCATGCAGGACCTCGTCCTGCTGATCGGTCTTCAATTGCGCGAACACGTTTCCGAGCGTCTTCTTGCAGTGCTCATCGACGCGCTGGATGCCGAGCCGATACACCTGCGCGGGCGTGAACGGCAACTGGTAGCCCTGTTCCTTGGCGCCGAAGTGGAACGGTCCGCGCATGTAAGTCCCCGCGGCCTGTCCGAACGGACCGGCGAGTTGCGCGTCGATGAAATCGTCGACGCCGGCCTGCACCGCCCCCGCACCGAGTGCATCGCGCGGAATAAGCCGGTCGATCGCAGCGCGCACGAAGCGACGCTCGTCACCATCCAGGAAGCGCGGCGCCACCGCTGCCCGCGTCGAATCGCCGCCGCCGCATCCGCCTAGCAGCAAGCTGGATGAGATGAAGACTGCGCCGACGAGGAAGGTCCGGCGGGACGGGGAATCACACCATTCCGTTGCGCAAGCCCGATCGAGCCGGATGTTTTCGCGCTGTTCCATGCGCCGCCACTCGTGAGGACGTCGGCAATTCTGCGAGGCGGCCGGTGAAAGCCGCGTCAACCGTCGCGTGGAAATTTTTTCCGCTTTCCTCTCACGGCGTGTCGACATCGCACGTCAGAGACTAAGCGCCGATGCGCGCGGGCGCGGGACTGACAAGCGGCGTACATCGGCACAGGCGCGTTGATCGATCGCGTTCGACGCTGGTCACTCCAACCAAGCGGGAGGCGCGTGGCACAGCTCTTTTCCAAGCGTTTCACGTTCTGGCTGCAGTTGTGCCTGCTGGCTGTGGCGATCAGCTTCGTGTCGTGGGTATTCCTGTGGCGTTGGGCGATGGCCAATCCCGTGGGCGTCAACGACCCGATCGAACAACCGGTGCCCTTCAGCCACAAGCACCACGTGGGCGACGACGGCATCGATTGCCGCTATTGCCATCAGTCGGTCGAGCAGTCCGCGTTCGCGGGCATCCCGCCGCTCTCGACCTGCATGACCTGCCATTCGCAGTTGTACACGCACCAGAAGGTGCTGGCCCCGTTGCTCACGGCCTTCGAAAGCGGCGTGTCGCTGCACTGGAACCGCATCTACAAGCTGCCCGACTTCGTGTACTTCAACCACGGCATCCATGTCGCCAAGGGCATCGGTTGCGCGAGCTGCCACGGCCCGGTCGACGAGATGCCGCTGATGGCGAAGCGGGAGCACCTGACGATGCAATGGTGCCTCGACTGCCACCGCGACCCCGAAAAACACCTGCGCCCGCACGACGAGGTATTCAACCTGCACTGGCACGCAAAGAACCAGTTGGCACTCGGCGCGGTACTGATGCGCAAGTACCACATCGACAAACGCCGGCTCACGGACTGTTCGACATGCCACCGATGACGCCATCCGTCGATATCGCCGATCGCGTGGACCCCGCCGCGATCCGCGCCAAGCTCGCAGGCCAGCGCGGACCGCGCTTCTGGCGCTCGCTGGAAGAACTGGCGGATTCCGAAGGCTTTCGCGCGTGGCTGCGCGCGGAGCATCCACGGCTCGCGGAGGCGGTCTCGCTTGACCGGCGTGACTTCCTCAAGTTGCTGGGTGCATCGCTGGCGCTCGCCGGTCTGGCGGGCTGCAGCCATCCGCCACGCACCCAGATCGTTCCGTACGTGCACAAACCCATCGGGCAAGTCGATGGGTTGCCGCGCTACTTCGCGACCACGCTGACGCGCAACGGTTACGCGCACGGCGTGCTGGTCCGCGACAACCAGGGACGGCCCACCAAGGTCGAGGGCAATCCGCAGCACCCGGCCAGCCTCGGCAGCACCGACATCTTCGCGCAGGCCGCGATCCTGCAACTGTGGGATCCCGATCGCTCGCAATCGGTGATGCACGGAAACAGCGTCACAACATGGGACGATTTCGCTGCGGCGCTGACAGAACGCGTCACGCATCTCCACATCCATGGCGGCGAAGGACTACGCCTGCTGGTCGCGCCGACTACGTCGCCCACGCTGATCGCACAACTCGCGGCATTCGAAAAACAATTTCCGAACGCGCGCTGGCATGTCGATGATCCGTCGGGAATGGCGGGCCGGCGCCAGGTCGCGCGCTGCCATTTCGATCTCGCGAAAACCATCGTGTCGCTGGACGCGGATTTTCTGTCCGACCCCGCAGCCGGCGTGCGGTACGCCCGCGACTTCACCGCGACGCGCAGTCCAGAACGCGGCGACGCGATGTCACGGCTGTACGTGATCGAACCGACGCCCAGCGTCACCGGCAGCATGGCCGACCATCGTTTGCCGCTGGCATCGCGCGACATCGAAGTTTTCGCCACACGGCTTGCGGCGCAACTCGGAAGCGACACGGCCTCGGACACGAACGGCGCGCACGCGCGCTGGATCGATGCCGTCGCGAAGGATCTCGCCGCGCACCGAGGCGCCTCGCTCGTCATCGCGGGCGGCATCCAACCTGATTCGGTGCATGCGCTCGCGCGTGCGATGAACGAAGCGCTGGGCAACGTCGGGCGAACCGTCGAGTACGCGCCATCGCTGCTGGCGACGCCTTCCAATGGCGATTTTTCACTCG
>JAICHS010000324.1 GCA_025924775.1 Rhodanobacteraceae bacterium | reverse complement strand
GTCACGGCGCCGGTGCAAAAATCCGTCATCAATGAAGCTGGCGAGCACTTCACCGGCCACACCGAGCTGTTCGCGCGACGCGCAGGCTGCGACGTGGTGATGATGCTGGCGTCACCCGAACTGCGCGTGGCGCTGGCCACCACCCACCTGCCGCTGAAAGACGTGCCGGCCGCAATCACGGAAGAGTCACTGGCTCGCACCCTGCGGATCGTGCAGGCCGAACTCATCGCGAAATTCGGCATCGCCGAACCGCGCATCGCCGTGCTGGGCCTCAACCCGCACGCGGGCGAAGGCGGTCACCTCGGACGTGAGGAAATCGAGACGCTGATTCCGGCGCTGGACACGCTGCGCGGCGAAGGCATGCAGTTGCTCGGGCCGCTGCCCGCCGACACCGCTTTCGTGCCGGCGATGCGCGCACGCTACGACGCGGTGCTCGCGATGTACCACGACCAGGCGTTGCCGGTGCTGAAATCAGAAGCCTTCGATCGCACCGTCAACATCACGCTGGGGCTGCCTTTCATTCGCACCTCGGTGGACCACGGCACCGCGCTGGACCTCGCGGGCAGCGGGCGCGCCGACCCATCCAGCATGTTCGCGGCGGCAGAAATGGCCTTGCGCCTGGCTTCGCCCTCGCGCCCGCAATGAGACCGAGAGCGGGGGTCAGAGTGCATTTTTGAACGGGGCCGCGCGGAGCCGTCAACGGTTTGGCAAAAATGCACTCTGACCCCGGCCTTCCCTGCCCACCGCTTCTCCAGCCATGGCACGCCCCAAAAAACACTACGGCCAGCACTTCCTGCACGAACGCTCCGTGATCGAGCGCATCGTCGCGGCGATCGCGCCGCGACCCGGTGAGCGCATCGTCGAAATCGGGTCCGGCGAAGGCGCACTCACGCTGCCGCTGCTGCAGGCCGCCGGGCGCATGACGGCGATCGAACTGGATGGCGAGCTGATCGAGCCGCTGCAAACACGCGCCGCGGGCGCCGGCGCGCTGACGATCATCCACGCGGACGTCTTGAAGGTCGACCTGACCGCGCTTGCGGATGGCGGCAAGCTGCGCCTCGCCGGCAACCTGCCCTACTACGTGTCCAGCCCGATCCTGTTCCACTGCCTCGCGCACGCGGACGCCATCACGGACATGCACTTCATGCTGCAGAAGGAAGTGGTGGACCGGATGGCCGCCGCGCCCGGCAGCAAGGTGTATGGGCGCCTGTCGGTGATGCTGCAGCTTGCCTGCAGGGTGGAACCCTTGCTGCGCGTCGCACCGAGCGCGTTCCGCCCGCCCCCCAAGGTCGAGTCGGCCGTCGTGCGTTTGCTGCCATTGCCGCCCGCCAAGCGGCCCGACCCGGCACTTGCCAGCGCCATCGACCGCGTGGTCCGCGCGGCCTTCGGCCAGCGCCGCAAAACGCTCGCCAACGCGCTGCGTGGCCTGCTGGACGCGGCGGCCATCCGCGCCGCGGGCATCGACCCGGGCGCACGCGCCGAGACCATTCCACCAACGGGTTTCGTCGCGCTGGCGCACAACCTTGAGGCGGCCGGCTTGCAGGTTGGCCCGCAACTCGCGGACAATGGCCAGCAATGACCCCCCGGCCCACCACCGACAAACCCCGCGAACACCGCGAGCCCGAACCCCACGCAATCGAAGTGGACGTGGACGCGCGTTTCGTCGGTGAACAGTCCAAGCCGGAAGCCAACCGCTACGTGTTTGCCTACGAGATCACGCTGCGCAACCTCGGCATGCTGCCGGCACGCCTGCAGACGCGCCACTGGATCATCACCGACGCCAACGGCAAGGTGGAGGAAGTGCGCGGCGACGGCGTGGTGGGCGAGCAGCCACGCCTGCAGCCTGGCGAGAGCTACAGCTACTCTTCCGGCGCGGTACTGGAGACCCAGGTGGGCACCATGCGCGGCACCTACCTGTTCCATGCCGACGACGGCTCCGATTTCGAGGTTCCCATTCCCGAATTCGTGCTGTCGGTGCCACGCACCCTGCACTGACGTGGCCACCTACGCAGTCGGTGACGTGCAGGGCTGCTACCCCGAATTGCAGCGGCTGCTGGAACGCCTGCATTTCGATCCCGCGTCCGATCGCCTGTGGTTCTGCGGCGATCTGGTCAACCGGGGCGGTGAATCGCTGGAGGTGCTGCGCCTGATCCACGGCCTACGCGATTCAAGCGTGGTGACGCTGGGCAACCACGACCTCAGCCTGCTCGCGATCGCCATCCGCGAACCCGAGGCGCGCGCGCGCACCAATCCCGACCTGCGCCGGGTGCTGGAAGCCGAAGACGCGGCGACACTGATCGATTGGCTGCGCAGCCAGTCGCTGCTGCACCACGACGACGCGCTGGGTTTCACGCTGGTGCACGCGGGGTTGGCGCCGTCGTGGACGCTGAAGCAGGCGTTGCACATCGCGCACGAAGTCGAACGGGCGCTGCGCGGTCCGGGTCATCATGCCCTGCTGCAGCGCATGTTCGGCAACCGGCCCGCGCACTGGTCGTCGCGGCTGCATGGCCTGGATCGCCTGCGCGCGGCCATCAACATCTTCACCCGGATGCGCTTTTGCGACGTCCACGGGCGCATCGATTTCGACGCCAAGGGCCCGCCCGGGTCGCAGAAGCCCGGCCTGTATCCATGGTTCGAGGTGCCCGGGATGAAGCAGCGCAACCTGCGCATCGTGTGCGGACACTGGTCCGCGCTCGGCCGCTTCGACGGGCTCGGCATCCACGCCCTCGACACCGGCTGCGTGTGGGGCGGCAAGCTCACCGCGCTGCGCCTGGACGGCGACGCGCCGCAATTCATCGCGGTGGACGCGGAACCGCATCGCACGCGCAAGTAGGTTTAGAAACTGGGACAAAAACTGGGGTCAGAGTGCAATTTCGGCGAAGTACCGAATGAATCCTGGTGGCTTGCACGAAATTGCACTCTGACCCCAGTTTTTCCAGTTTTTTGTCAGCGAAGACCCGTCTCGTTCCGAGCAATCACCATGCGTTGGATCTCTGACGTGCCCTCGTAGATCTCGGTGATCTTGGCATCGCGGAAGTACCGCTCCAGCGGCATTTCCTTGGAATAGCCCATGCCGCCGTGGATCTGCACCGCCTGGTGGGTGATCCACATTGC
>JAICHS010000323.1 GCA_025924775.1 Rhodanobacteraceae bacterium | reverse complement strand
CGGTTTACACCACCGAAACCGTTGAACAGCCGTGGAGCCAGTACACGCGCACCGAGCACGAAGTGTGGGCCACGCTGTTCCGCCGCCAGCGCGAAGTCCTGAAGGGCCGCGCCTGCAACGAGTTCCTGGAGAACCAGGAACGCTTCGGGATGACGTCCGATGCGATTCCGAAGTTCGAGGATTTGAACAAGGTGTTGAAGGCCGGCACCGGCTGGGAGATCGTCGGCGTCGAAGGGCTGCTGCCGGAATTGACCTTCTTCGACCACCTCGCCAACCGCCGTTTCCCGGTGACCTGGTGGATCCGCAAGCCCGAACAACTGGATTACCTGTCCGAACCCGACTTGTTCCACGACCTGTTCGGCCACGTGCCGATGCTGCTGAACCCGGTGTTCGCCGACTACGTGCAGGCCTATGGTCGCGGCGGCGTCAAGGCTCACCAGTTGGGCGACGAGGCACTGCTGCACCTGACCAGGCTGTACTGGTACACGGTCGAGTTCGGGCTCATCGCGACGCCCGAAGGCGTGCGCATCTACGGTTCCGGCATCGTCAGCTCCAAGGGCGAATCGATCCATTGCCTGGAATCGGATTCGCCCAACCGCATCGGCTTCGACCTCGAGCGCATCATGCGCACGCAGTACAAGATCGATACCTACCAGCAAACCTACTTCGTGATCGACGGCTTCCAGCAGTTGATGGACGCCACCAGGCCCGACTTCACGCCCATCTACGCGCGGCTCAAGGGCCAGCCCGATTTCCCGGCCAGCGAAGTGCGCGACGGCGATCGCGTGATCCAGCACGGGACGCACACGTACAAATCGTAGGGCGGCAGCAGCGAAGCGAATCCCTCCAGCGGTACCAGAAGACGGGTCGGCACCTGCCCTACACGGCTTTCGGGCGCTTCACCGCACTGACTTCCAGCACCTGCGCGATGCGTTCGCCGTTCCAGCGGTAGATCAGGTGCTTGCCCTGCACGCAGGGTTTGGCGAGATCGGGATAGAACAACGCGGCGCATTCGCCACCGCGGCGGCGCACGCTGTCATAGGCGAGGCCGTTGGACCCGTTTTTGCGCAGCGTCGCGCCGAGTACGCGTGACGCAACGTAACCCTCCGGATCGTGTGCGGCCTTGAAGCCACCGCGGATGTCGTGCAGCTCGCCGTACACCGCCGACACGTAGCAGCGCATCGTCACATCGATGGGTGGCTCCTGCGTCGCGGCCAGGAATTGCTCGCGATGGAACACCGTTTCCTCGACCGCGGTGTCGAACTCGTGTGCGAGGTACAGCACGCCGTAGCTGCCGTCGGAAAAGCGGCTGCCATCCGGGTTGACGTGGGTGAACGCAGCCATCAGCGGCGTCGTACCGGGGCCGCTGACGCGGCGGGCCTTCGGCACATTCGCAAGCTCGCCCCACTGCTCGCGCAGGCGCGGGTTGGTCAGCGCCTCGACCCGATACAGCGCGTCCAGATCCGCAGGGTCGGCGATGGCATCGAACACGCCGACGGGCGGAAAGCGGCTGGGTACGATGCGATACGCGCGTTGCCAGCGGATGCGGTGGAGGGGCGGATCGTTGGGAGGCATGGCGGGAGTGTGGCCGGGGCTTTTCTCTCAATACGCGACACACGCCGCGACAACCGGATTCTTCTCGTCATTCCGGGCCATCGCCGGCTTTGTTGGCGATGGCCCCGGAATGACAAGACAAAAATTTCAGCGTTAGCGAAGTGCGGTGCGGCCCCGGAATGACAAAGAAACGTTGCCGGCGCGCGCGGAGTGCGGCACGTCACCCGCGCTGCGCATCCAGGTACTGCCGTACCACGAATAGGTCGGCGACGTTGCCGGACAGCATGCGTTCCAGCGCGCTCTTGCCACCGAACGTGGCCGCGGCATTCGGCTTGCGCAGCCACGCATCGGCGCGGTCGGCCTGGGGAAACAGGATCGCCAGCGCCTTGAAGATGCCCAGCAGGTAGCTGATGCGTTCCAGCGTGTCGCGGCTCAGGGCGCCGTCGCGCTCGCGCTTCCACTTGTAGAAGGTCGATTCGGGCGGGTCGCCCAGCAACTTGCGCTGGTCGGCCACGCGCAGTTTCCAGCGCTCCGCCAGCCTGAAAAAGGTGCGCAAGGCCGGGCCGGTGAGCTCGGCATCCGTCGGCACCCGATCCTGCCCGCGGACGGCCTCGATGCGTTCGATACGGCTGTTCATGGTTGGTTCCTCCATGAAGTACAATGCCATATTACTTCATCAATGGACCACCAGGCAAGCCACCGGCACCGCTGCGGCTCACTCGATCTGCCGGCGTCGGACGCCCATGTTGGCGAGGTAGGCATCCAGTCCGCGCTCGGGCGTCTCGACGAAGGTTTCGCCGGTGGCGGTGAACTCCATGCGGTCGGGCCGGAAGTTGCGGAAATCCCGGCGCACGCGGCACCACGCGCCCAGCGTCCACGCGTGGCCCCAGCACGACAAGCACAACGGTTCCACCTGGCGCGTGCTTTCCTTGCCGGCCTGGTCGCGGTACACGATGCGCAACACCCGGTGTGCCGCGATAGCCTCGTGCAACGCATCGATCACGCCGGTCCTGACCTCGTACCAGCGCTGCGGCACGAACACCCGCGAACGCTCGGCGCGTCCCCGCAGGTCGGCCGGCAGCACCGCCGCGATTTTCAGCATCGCCGCCTGCGCACCTTGCGCAAGGCGCTCGCCCGCGAAGGCGCGCACGAAGCGGGTGCCGACCACCAGTGCCTCCAACTCTTCGGCGGTGAACATCAGCGGCGGGATGTCCGAGCCCTTGCGCAGCAGGTAGCCGACGCCGGCTTCGCCTTCGATCGGCACTCCCGAGGTTTGCAGGTCGGCCACATCACGATAGACCGTGCGCAGCGAGACGCCCAGGCTGTCGGCGAGCCGCCGCGCCGGCAGCGCGGTGCGACGGCCCCGCAGGGCGTTGATGATCAGGAACAGGCGGTCGGCGCGGCGCATCCGCGCATGATCGTGCAGCGTCCTTCACATGCCAAGCGCCGTCGCCAACCGGGCTCAACGCAGCAACGAGCGCGCGGTCGGCGCCAGACGCAGCAACGGCGGTTTGCCGTGCAACCGGCCTTGCAACTCCGGCAGCAGTTCCCGGTTCCAGCGCTCCGAATG
>JAICHS010000322.1 GCA_025924775.1 Rhodanobacteraceae bacterium | reverse complement strand
CATCCTGGATGCACTGGCCGCGCCCGGCGTGATGCGTCGTTTCGATCTGGACACCGACGCGCTGGAACGCCTGGGGCGCCGCGTGCGCGACGCCGGCGTGCGCTGGGGCGAGGACGAATACGCGCGCGCCGACTGCGGCGGCTACCGTGAATTCAGCTGGGCCTTCGGGATCGACCGCCTGCTGGCCGGTTTCGCCTGCGGCGATGCGGACGACACGCTGGTCGGCGGTACGGCGCCACTCGCGGGCGTCGAGGGTGCGGCCTTCGCCGATGCCAACGCCGCGCTCGTGGTCACGCACGCATGGCGCCAGCTGCGCGAGGAATCCGGACACCCGCGTTCGGCGGCCGCTTGGCAGGCACTGCTCAACAGCGTGCTGGACAAGCTGTACCAACCCGACCCGCGCGATCTCACCGAAACCCGCGCACTGGAGCGCATCCGCGGTGCGCTGGCGCAACTGGTGCACGATTGCCGCGCGACCGGCAACGCGCCCGAGCTGCCGTGGCTCGACCTGCGGGCCTTCCTGCGCGAGCAACTGGCCAACCCCGACCCGGCCCAGTATCTGTTCACCGGCGGCGTCACCTTCTGCGGCATGGTGCCATTGCGCGTCGTACCCTTCCGGGTGATCTGCCTGCTCGGCATGCACGAGTCGGCCTTTCCGCGCCGGGAAACGAGCGGGCTCGACCCGTTGCTGGCTGACCGGCGTGCCGGCCATCCGCGGCGCGGCGATCGCGACGTGCGTGCCGACGATCGCCTGTTGTTCCTGCAACTGCTCGCGGCCGCTCGCGACGCGTTTTACGTCAGCTGGACCGGGCGCGACGCGCACACCAACGAAGCTTTGCCCCCGTCGGTGGTGGTGGCCGAACTGCTCGACGCCGTGCGCGACCACTACCTGCAGCCGCCACCCGACAGCGACATGCAGCGACAGCGCGATGCGTGGCTGCCACGCGTGGAGCCGCTGCACCCATTCGACCCCGCGTTGTTCGGCGGCGATACGCAACCGGCCCGCTCGTATCACGCAACGTGGCTGCCGGCCGCGCGCGCGCCGCTGCGTGGCGCCAAGGGGCTCCCCCCATTTGTCACCCAGGCACTGCCGGCACCGCGCGACCAGACCGACGAAGTTCGGCTGGATGAGCTGCGACGGTTCTTCGACAACCCCGCACGCGGGTTTCTGGAAGCCGCACTGCAACTGCGCTTGCCACGCAGCGTCGACGAAGATGCCGACCTCGAGCCCTTGCAACCCGATGCGCCGCTGCTGCGCTACGGCCTGACCGAAACGCTGCTGGCCAACGGCGCTGCGGATGCGCTGCGCCAACAAGCATTGCTGCGTGCGCAAGGCGCGTTGCCACCGGGCGAACTGGCCGAGGCCGCGTTCGCGGCCGCAAGCGTGCGCGCGGCGGCGCTGCAAGCGGCGATCGTCGAATTCACCGGCGGCATGGCGCAAACGGGTGACATTGCGGCCAGCGTGAACCTGGATGCCGGCCTATGCGTGTCCGGAAGCGTGGCGGAGGTGTATTCCACCGGATTGGTGCGCGCATCCGCCGCCAGCAGCCTCACCGGCAAGCGCGCGCTGCGGGCGTGGATCGACCTGCTGTTTGCCACGGCGGCGCTGAACCAGCCCATCGCGTGTCGCCTGTTCTGGTACGAAAAGGACGCAGCGAAGCATCGCGACCTCGCCAGCGTCACGCCCGGGGAAGCGCGCGTGAAACTCACCGCGCTCGTCGCGGCGATGCGCGCCGGCCAGCGCTCGCCCTTGCCCTTGTTTCCGCAGGCTTCGTGGGATGCCTTGAAGCGTGCGCGGGTGCAAAAAGGCGAAGCCAAGGCCGACGAATTCGTCGCCAATCTCACGGCGCAAACCGACCCTGACGCGGACCGCGCGCCGGGTGCCGACTTCCTTCGGCCCGAGGTCCTGATGGCTTGGCGCGGCGTCGATTTCGGCGCACTGGACGCACACGCCGCCAACGCCTTGTACACGACCGCCCGTGCACTGCTGCCCACGCTGCAGGCGGGGAAACCCCGGACATGAACCACCTCGCCGATCCCCTGCAATTGCCGCTGGACGGCATCCGCGTGGTCGAGGCCAGCGCCGGCACCGGCAAGACCTTCACCATCGCAACGCTGTACCTGCGCCTGATCCTCGAACGCGGCCTTGCGGTGGACGAAATCGTGGTCGCCACGTTCACGCGCGCCGCGGCCGCGGAGTTGGCACAACGGTTGCGGCGGCGGTTGGTGCTCGCGGACGCGCTGCTGGAGGGTGACGAGCCGGCCGCGCCACGCGCGAATGACGACGGCGAAACCAGCGCAAGCCGCAAGGTGGTCGCGCAGGCCATGCAACTGGGCGTCACCGGCAAAGACCTGCGCCAGCGCGCGCGCGCCGCGCGCCTCGCGATCGACACCGCGTTCATCGGCACCCTGCACGGGTTCTGCCACCGCGTGCTGGCGGAGTTCGGTTTCGAAACCGGCCAGGCGCTGCGCCAGCCCGAACTGATCGAGGACATCCGCGAGCTCGAAACGGAAATCGTGCGCGACTTCTGGCGACGCGGCAGCGCGGACGCCGCCACCGCCCGGCTGCTTGCGGAGACCTGGTCGTCGCCCGAAGCGCTGGCGAAACAGGCCTGCGACCCACGCTGGCGCGGACGCGAGGCCAGCGTTCCCGAACCCGACGTTGCGGCCCTCCAGGCCGACTGCGAACGCACGCGCCAGCGCATCGCGAAGTGGGACGGCGCGACACTCGATGCCGCGCAAGGCGCGTTGCAAGGCTGCATCGAGCGCCCATCCACCTTGAAAGGACGCATCGCCTCACTCGCAGCCGTTCACGCATGGGCGCAATCAGGTTCGCGCGACGCCGCTGCGGATCGGGATGCCTTGAAACAGGCGCAGCAACTCGGCGCCAGGTCGCTGGACAGCGTCAACCCCAAGGGTCTGCATGCCAGTGGCGCCGCGTTTGATGATCTCGCCGCACTCACATCGGCCCAAGCGGCGGTGGGCGCCGCCGAAGCATGCGAACAGACTTTACCCGCCGCCCACCTGTTGCACGACGCACGCGCGTACCTTGAAGCCGAACGGCCGCGGCGCCTCGCCGAACGCAACCTGATGGGGCACGACGAGGCGGTGGATCGCCTGGCCCGTG
>JAICHS010000321.1 GCA_025924775.1 Rhodanobacteraceae bacterium | reverse complement strand
GCCGCGCCGCGGCGTGGTGTACGCGGTCGGTTCCTCGCCACTGGATCGCAACCTGCTGTGGGCCGGCACCGACGACGGCCTCATCTGGTGCACCCGCGATGCTGGCGCACACTGGAGCAACGTCACGCCGAAGCAGCTCACAGCGTGGTCGAAGGTTGGCAACATCGAGCCTTCGCATTTCGATGCGGGCACCGCGTTCGCCGCCGTAGACCGGCACCGCCTGGATGACCGCAAGCCCTACATCTACCGCACCAGCGACGGCGGCAAGACCTGGCAACTGGTCGTCAACGGCATTCCCGCCGGCGACTTCGTCAACGTGGTGCGCGAAGATCCGGTGAAAAAGGGCCTGCTGTACGCCGGCACCGAATTCGGAGTGTACGTGTCGTTCGACGCCGGCGACCACTGGCACACGCTGCAACAGAACCTGCCGCACACTTCGGTGCGCGACATCGCGGTCAAGCACGCCGACCTCGTGATCGCCACCCACGGGCGCGGGTTCTGGATCATGGACGACGTGTCGGCGCTGCGGCAACTGGCCGCTTACCCGGCGACCTGGGCCACGCGCCTGTACCGACCCGACGTCGCCTACCGCGTGCGCATGCCGATGTTCACGGGCACACCGATGCCCAAGGACGAGCCGCTCGCGGAGAGTCCGCCGTGGGGCGCGTACATCGACTACTCGCTGGCGGCGACCCCGACCCAGCCGATCGAGCTTTCCATTTACGACGCGCAGGGCAAGCTGGTGCGGCACTATTCCAGCGCCGACAAGACGCCGCACTACGACCTCGGCAAGATCAAGTCGACGCCGGAGTGGCTTGCGCATCCGGTGACGCTTGCGACCACGCCCGGCCTGCACCGCTTCATCTGGCCAGTCCGCTACGCGCCGCCGGCCGCGCTGGCGCACGGCAGCGCGTGGGCCGACGGCGTGTGGGCGCCGCCGGGGCAATACACGGTGAAGTTGACGGTGGCTGGCAAAACCTTCAGCGAACCGCTGACGGTCGCACACGATCCGCGCGTCACGATTCCGGCCGAGGCTTACGTCCAGCAGTTCGAGCTGGCCCGCAAGGTCGAGGCCGACCAGGCCAGGCTGGCCACCGCGACGGGCGAAGCGCACGCGCTGCACGCGGCGTTGCAAAAGGCTGACAAGGGCGCGCACGGCGAGCTCGCCAAGGCAATCGGCGACCTCGACGCCGAGGTCGTGGCTGCCGCGCACATCATCGATGCGCCCAACCCCTACAACGCCTGGTCCATGCCGCCCGACAACACGCGGAACTTCATGTTTCTCGACACGTCGCTGACGTCGTTGATGCAGGCGGTGGACGGCGGCAGCGATGCGGCCCCGTCGGCCGACGCGCAGGCCGGCTACACGCGGCTCACGGGCATGCTGGACGCCGCACTGCGGAAGTGGGACGCGTTGAAGAGTGATCAGCTGCCGGCATTGAACGCCAGACTGAAGGCGGCGGGCCAACCCACGATTGCACCGAAGCAGCCGTAAAAAAACGCCGCGCCCGTACCTGGCGCGGCGACCACGGTGGGGTCTTGGGTGGTTACGGACTCGACGCTGGCGGCGTGGCCGGGGCCGATGCCGCCGGCGGGCTGCCGAAGGTCGGCGTGTTCTGGTACTGCGGCGGCACCGTCCATTCCGTTGCGGCGTAGAAGATGATCCACGCGATCACGAACAGGAACAGCACCCACACCCAGGTCGGAATGGCCGAACGGGCTTCGGCGTAGCGGGGATCGAACGGATCGTCCGCGCTGAAGGCATCAACTTTCAGGTGCAGCTTGCCGCTCTGGGTCGAACCCGGCTTCAACCCGGTCACCATGATGCCCGGGCCGTTCTGGACGTGGAACGGGATTTCCTCGATGCCCTCGGTGCCGCGCTGGTCCGCGGCGCGCACGATCAGCCGATGCGGGCCATCCGCCAGCTTGCGGGTGTCCAGCTCCAGCTGGGTCGGCAGCTCCTGGTCGAGGACCGGGGTGGGATCGTTGTCAAGATAGACACGGACGTGCGGTTTGGCCATGGCGGTTTCCTCAACGGTCCCGGCGCAGGATGGAGTACTTCGGGTGGTTCGGATCACGCTCGCCCGGGTGCGTCAGGTACTTGAACATCGCGATGAAGCAGCCCAGCGTCACGATGCCGGTGACCGTCGCCACCGCGATGATGCCCCAGGTCGGTCCCATCAACATGTTGTGCATGGCGTGTATCCTCACTTGCCCTTGGCGCGCTGCGCGGCCACTTCCGCCGGCGTCACTGGCTTGGCGTGGTTGCCCCACGACGTGCGTTCGTAGTTGGCGACGTTGGCGATGTCCGCGTCGTTCAACTGACCCGCGAACGGCGGCATCGCGCTGGTGTATTTCACGCCCCCCACGACCACGCCCTGCGCGCCGTGCAGGATGGTGTCGAGATGCAGCGTCGGGTCGGCGTTGTCCACCGCGGCATTGCCCTTGAGTGGCGGAAACGCCCCCGGGATGCCCTCGCCGGTCGCCTGGTGGCAGGCCGAACAATTGGCGGTGAACAGCTCCTTGCCCTTGTCCACATCAAACGTGTAGCCACCCGTGGCCGCGGACGCAGCCGGCGCCGAGGCCGCCGCGGCACTCGTCGACGCAGGCGCACTGCCCGCCGGCACACTGCCGGCCGCACCCAGCGGCTTGCCGGCACGGATCGCCGCCACGTCGGCAGACGTCACTTGCTTGGCGTGATTGCCCCACGACGTGCGCTCGTGGTTGGCGATGTCGGCGATCTCGGCGTCGTTCAACTGGCTCGCAAACGCGGTCATGGTGCCGCTCCAGCTCTTGCCGTCGATGACCTTGCCGTGCGCACCGTGCAGGATGGTCTCGATCTGCAGCGTCGGGTCGACCGCCAGCACCGCCGGGTTGCCGACGAGTGGCGGAAACGCGCTGGGAATGCCCTCACCCGTCGACTGGTGGCAGGCCGAGCAGTTGCCCTCGAACAGGGATTTGCCCTTGGCCGCATCGAACGCATACCCACCGGCCGCCGCGGAACTGGCCGGCGACGCTTCGGGCGCTGCCGCCGCGGTGGGACCCGCCATCGACCTGGCGCAAACCCCGCCGGGACCGGGTGTGCAGCCCTTGACCCCGCTCGAGGCCGAAGGCCGGCAGGTGTTTGCCAG